>JAHPYV010000029.1 GCA_019058495.1 Promethearchaeati archaeon | reverse complement strand
GGATATGGTAGCAGACTACTTAAAGTATCGACAGGATGACAAAGGGATCTACATCTCCTCAAATAGGCCGACAAAGGATCTTGTCGAGAAGCTGAGGGCCCATGGATTTGATCTAAAACCGTCTCTAGAGACCGGGGAAACCTACGTTCTAGATCTTATGTCGAAGAGCGTCGGTGCCAACGAGGTGAGCGGCAGCATTAACGTCGCGTCACCGTCTGAGCTATCAGCCACGCAAATGGCTTTCGAGAAGGCTGCCGAACAACTAAGCAGCAAGCCGGGTAACTCTTGGCTATTACTCGACTCGCTCTCAACTCTCCTAGTCTACAACAGTTCTGGTGCGCTACTTCATTTCCTTCATTTCTTGATTGGTCGTCTCAGGGTCCTTGGATTTGGCGGAATGATCTTCACGGTCGAAGGTTCCGTTGAAGGGAATGTGCTCTTAACGATAGGGCAATTCTGTGATGAGGTGATCAAACTGTGAAAGAGGTGGGAAATATGAAAGATAGTGAAGAACTTCGCAGACTTTTCTTTGATAGGGCATTGGATGGTATGCTTCTGGCTGATGCAGAAACCCAACAGTTTTATGCCTCCAACAAAGCAATGGAAAAAATGCTCGGCTATACCTCCGAACAGATCAAGAAACTTAGAGTCCCAGACATTCATCCAAAGGAAGGTCTGCCGTACGCCTTGGAACAGTTTGAAAAACTACTAGAGCAAAGGACCACTTTAGCCAGAGATGTGCAGATCAAAAGAAGAGATGGCACAGCTTTCTACGCTGATATTAGTGCGTTTGTCGGAACTTATGGCGGAAGAAAGTGTCTTTTCGGTGTCTTCAGGGATATAACCGAGCGTAGGCAGGCAGAGAAAGCAATGCGAGAGAGTGAGTCCCACTACCGTTCCCTCTTCGAAGAATCGCTCTATGGAATCTGCACCGTTGGGCCGGACTTCAAGTTTCGGCAGGCCAACACTGCTTTTTGCACGTTGCTGGAATACAGGGAGGAGGAATTAGTTGGCAAACGGAGCATTGGCGACGTAACCCACCCAGATGACATGGCAGCGAGCAAGAGACTGCTCCAGAAACTGGTCGACCGAGATCTAGACCATTTCATCGTAGAAAAGCGCTATATAACCAAGTCAGGAAGAGGTGTCTGTGCCATAACCTTCGTTCGGGGTTTCTACGACGAGGCTGGGCGTTATGTGGGGTCAATAGCTTCTGTCACGGATATCACCGATCGCAAACAGAAGGAGGAGGCACTTCGGGAAAGCGAGGCCAAGTATCGAACTCTGGTAGAGCAATCTCTACAAGGGATCGCGATAGCCCAAGGTCCTCCCCCTCACTTCGTGTTTGTCAACCTAGCCATGGCCGAGATGCTAGGATATACTCGTCTTGAACTGACATCCCTCTTACCCGAAGAAGCGGAAGCGCTGGTACACCCTGAAGATCGCGCGGTCTTCTTTGGACTTATCATCGACAGCATACAAGGAAAACATGCGGTACAATGCGAGGTTCGCGGAATCCGGAAAGATGGCGAAGTGCGCTGGCTAGAACTATACCCAGTCAAGATCGAGTACAATGGACAGCCAGCTGTGCAAGTAACATTCGCTGACATCACTGACCGTAAGCAGGCTGAGAAAACAATAATGCTGGAAAGAGATAGAGAGCGCAAGTTCCTCGACGTCGTCGTAGCCATCATTGTCGTCATTCGAGCCGACGAGAGAATCTCTTTGATGAACAAGAAGGGCTGCGAAATACTGGGATACGGAGATCAGGAAACCATAGGAAAGAACTGGTTTGACACGTTCATCCCAATGCGAGACAGGAAAAGTGTCAGAGAGGTATTTGCGAAGCTCATGAAAGGAGAAACCGAACCATTTGAATTCTACTACAACCATGTTCTGAGTAAGAGTGGTGAGGAGAGGGCTATCGCATGGCATAACGTTGTATTGAGGGATGAAAAAGGGAACATAGATGCTGCGTTGAGCTATGGGCAGGACATCACGGATCGCATTGATGTAGTTGGAGTTAAGAGCGAGGCGGATATAATTAAGGCCCGCGTTAGAACAAAGGCCCTGGCGGAAGCTCTAGGCTTCAATTACATGGATCAAACAAAGATAGCTTCTGCAGTCCTCGAGCTCGCGAGAAACGCTTTTCGGTATGCGGGTGGAGGCAATGTGACGATCCAGCCGGCAGAGAGAGGGGGTAGAGGGGGAATAGAGATTATTGTCGAAGATCACGGTCCTGGCATAGCGAATCTGGAGCTAGCTCTGAAGGGTGGATATAGCACCTCTGGAGCACTCGGAGAAGGTCTCTCGAATTGCAAGAGGTTCATGGACGAATTCGACATCAAGACCAAGGTTGGTAAAGGAACTCTGGTAAGAATAACGAAGTGGCTGTGAAAAACGTTTGAGATTCGGCAATGAATGTAGCTCTTGATCACGTGCATGCAAGTGGTGAGGCCTACCTCATCGAGGAGTTGAATGAATAGAAGCTACCCGCAGTAATAGCGAGCCATAATCAACAGTAAAAAAAAGGAGGTGCTTACGGATTCCAGCTGAAGTGCTCTGGGTCCCAACCCTCTATTTCCAATCCGTCCCAAACCCATGGGAAGCCTCTTCTAAGGACTTTAAATTCTTCCGCATAAGGTCTCTTGATCTTCTTTCCGTCTCTAGCATTCTTTTCTTTGATGACTTTGGCGATCTGGTCTCCGAGTTGGGTTTCATGCTGTCGAATTGCTTCTAACTTGAGGTCAATTGTATCAGTTATGTCAATCCATGTATCTGGGAGAAACGGCTGGAAAAGATACATTTCAAGAACCAGCTGTAGGTCTGCGTCTTTCTCAGGGTACTCAAACATATCGTAGGCGAAGCCTGCAGCTTCCAGCGCCATCATTCCGGTGTGTCTGTGATCTCTGTTTCCTTCGTATGGTCTCCATGGGTCAAAGGTGAAGACTATGTCTGGCTTAATGTCACGTACTATGCCGATTAACCTTCTTCTCAACTCGAGAGACGAGTCCATGTGCTGGTCGGGGAAATCAAGGAATTTCACATCGCTTACCCCTAGGATCTTGGCTGCACGTTTCTGCTCTTCATTCCGCATCTTTATTGCCTCCGCGGCTGGGATCTCAGGGTCTGCTACCCCGTGACGCCCGTCAGTGAGCAGAAGGTAAGTGACTTTCTTACCCATCTTTGTGAGCTTGGCTATAGTTCCTCCACAAGCTATATCCGTATCGTCCTGGTGTGCCTGAATTGTGAGTATGCTGCCTATTTGCTCCTCAAAGAGGATTGGTGATCGCATTCTTCCATATTTCGTGAGGGGGGGCTCAGCCTCGTTCCCTACCATGACTCCCATCATCTCCTTACAATATTCGGTTTCATTTGATTCTTCGTATTCTTCTCGTGGTTCTTGCTTAAAAACGTGAGTCCTGTGGTCGGAGCATTTATTTGCACTGAATTGCTCTTCGTCGCATTTATCCCGTGGACACTGCTTGATCTTCTATACGCTTGTGTACTTGACATATCCAAGGGATGCAGAAAAGCTGTGCAAGGCAATGGAACAAAGAAAAAAGGAAATAGAAAAGTGAAATCTAATCTATTTTATCCCTACTTTTCTTGCTGCAGACGAATACAGATCCTTAAGGTCAACAACTCGCCCGATTCTCGAAGACAAGGTTCCCATTAAAGCCATTTCCACAGCAACCTTTCCTTCTTCGCCGCGGAACTTTGGTTCCCTGTTCTCGAGGAGAGAATCCACGAACTCCTTTACCTCTTCTCTGAAGGATAGAGAGTAGAACTGAGGCATTGGTAGATGTTCCACTTCCGGTATCTGCCACTCCTCTGAAGGATTATCCCCCTTACTAGAGAAGAACTTTATTGGTCGGTCCCAAGCCGTGTCCATCAGAATCGTACCTTCAGTTCCATAATATTCAAACCTGATAAATGCTGGGCTGCCAACAGTTTCACTCAGAAAGGCTTCGCCAACGGCTCCTTTCTTGAATTTCAATAGCACTATGGCGTTATCGTCTTCCTTTTCCTTAGTTGCAACGTGCTCAAGCACACCCGCTTGAACAGTTTCCACGTCCCCGAGCGTGTACCTGAACGCTGAGCAGATGTGAACGCCAGCATCGAACCATACTCCGCCTCCGGCCTTGTCCGGAGTGCAATGCCATGATTCAGGATCGATTATCTTTGGAACCTCGTTGAGACATTCAGACCCTCGTGCAAAGAAAATCTCCCCGACCTTGCCGCTATCGATGATTTCCTTGATCTTGACCATAGTGGGCATGAACCTGTAAGTCTCCGCTATCATTAGCTTGACTTTCGAATCCTTCGCGGTCTTGATCATTTTGTCGCAATCTTCCAACGTAGTTGCCATTGGCTTCTCGCATAGAACATGTTTCCCAGCTTTCGCAGCGGCAATTGCTACCTCAGCGTGCAAGTAATGTGGCAGACTTATTGAAACGGCGTCAATGTCTTTCCTTTTGATGAGGTCCTGCCAGTTCGTGCAGTGAACATCCATCTCGTACTCCTTTGCCATCTTTCTTGCGCATTCCTCATCGATGTCACATGCTGCAACTAGTTTCACATTTCCCGCTTCTATGTGTGGCTGATATGCTAGTGCGTGCATGCAGCCTGCAAAACCGCATCCAATTATTCCAACACGTATAGGTGGCACTTCGAAGCCTCCGTTTCCACGATGATGGGTTTTAGATGTAATTACCTTTGACTTAAGGGTTTCCATTTAGAGAACTCGCTGGATACTTGGCGGTTACGATCGAGATTTCGAAGTAAGCGAAGACTCGAATAAGATGGAACTCCCTTCTCTTGGGAGAGATTGTCGGTTACCGCATTAGCCTAGGCTCCTTTAGAACCACTTTTTCTTCTTAAAGTACATCAACATAATTAGAGCTATGACAAGCATCAAGAGAAGGACGAGAGGGTACGCGAAGGAGACAGAAAGTTCCGGCATGAATAGAAAATTCATGCCGTAGACTCCCGCGATGAAGCTTAGGGGCATAAAGACTGTGGCAATTATAGTCAGGACTTTCATTATTTGGTTCAATCTGTTACTAATGCTGGTCATGTAGATGTCAAGCATACTTGAGAACATGTCGCGGAACGTTTCCACATTATCAATGATCTGTATTGTATGGTCATAGACATCTCTCAGGAACACCTTGGTCGCCTCCTTGATGAGGTCTGACTCACCTCTCTGTAAACAATCAATGACATCTCTGACAGCCCAAGTCACTCGACTCATCGATAGAAGGCGCCTTCTGAGTCTATGAATCTCGTGTAGGATTTGTGTTGTGGGTTTCTCTATCACTAGTTCTTCGAAATAGTCGATCCTCTCTCCTATGCTTTCAAGGATGACGAAGTATTTGTCCACGATTGCATCGAGCAGACCAAAAGAAAGGTAATCAGCAGCGTTTTTTCTGAGGCGCCCCTTCCCCGTCCTTAGCCTTTCTCTAACGTTGTCGAAGACATCGCCGATTCTTTCCTGAAAGGTAACAACATAGTTTGAACCAAGAATCAAGCTAACCTGCTCAGTAATCAAGTCGTTCTTTGTTTTGCCGTGGTACAGCATCTTTGATATGATGAAGATGTAATCGTCGAAGTCTTCGATCTTGGGTCGTTCATTCATGTTTAGGACATCTTCGAGTACGAGTGGATGAATTCCAAGGTGTGTTCCGATTTTGCCTATGACCTCCACGTCATGCAAACCATCGACATTTACCCAAGTCACGCCACGTCTACCCTTTATTGGAAAGCAATCCTCAACCTTTTTCACTTCCTTTTCTTCGAAGTGCGTCTCGTCGTAGCGAATGAGGGTAATCCTCACCTTTTCCGCTTTCCTCTCGCCCGTAAATACTAAAGATCCTGGTGGGAGCCCAACTTGTTTCAATGATCTCTTGTAAGCCTTTTCCATCTTTACTCGCCCCTTAAGAACGACATTGAACTACCAGTGCCAATCCGAGCCATATACCTCATACTACAATCTTTCTTCGCGGATGATCCAGACCTAAAAGCTTTTCTCAGCCAATGCACTGCATAGCCCATCTACTGGCGCCAATTACACACATGGCAACAATTAAAATGTCTTTTTACTTCTATTAGACATCAGACATATCTGCGCCTGCGGGGAAAAAGGATCTTGCATCGCAATAGGGTCATCATGCTAGTTGACCTAGACTATTTCTACGCCCAGCTCGAGGAGAAGAGAAACCCATCCATCAAGGACAAGCCAGTTGTAGTTTGTGTATACTCGGGACGGGGTGAGGATAGTGGCGCAGTGGCTACGGCGAATTACATCGCCAGAGAGTACGGCGTGAGGTCCGGAATCCCGATCGCCCTTGCGAAAAAGAGGCTAAAGGAAAGTAAAGATGCAGTATTCCTTCCAATGGATCGTGAGTATTACGAATCTGTGTCTGACAGAATAATGGGCATCTTTAGAGTGTACGCTGATTCCTTTGAACAGGTTGGAATAGATGAAGCATACCTCGACGTTACCCAACGCGTTCAAGGTGACTTCGACGAGGCAAAGGAGCTTGCTTGCAGAATTAAGAACAGCGTAAAGGAACAGGAAGGGCTCACCTTCTCAGTCGGAGTGGGTCCAAACAAGCTTATCGCGAAAATCGCGGCTGACTCGCAGAAACCCGACGGCTTAACCGTCGTTAGGCCGGAGGAGGTACAAGTTTTCCTGTCTCCTTTGCCGGCTGGTCGTATCATCGGGATTGGAGGCAAGACTGCAAAGCGGATGGAAGAGATGGGAATCAACACAGTAAGCGACCTGGCTAATCACGACATTCAGGGACTAATTGAGACCTTTGGGAGGGTCCTTGGAACCTACTTCCACAACGCTTCGCTTGGCGTGGATGATTCGCCTGTGCAAGAGAGGGGTGAAGTTGAATCCATTAGCAGAATTGCGACGCTAAAGGAAAACACAAGGGATCTGGATCTCATAATGGAGAAGGCTAACGAGCTTTGCCAGGATGTCTATGCCAAGCTCGTCGAAAGAGGTCTGACTTTCAAGTCTGTTGGAATAGTAGTGATAATGAAAGATCTCACTGTGCACAGCCGATCGAAGACCTTCGACACCCCCATGAACCAACTTGATATAGTAAAAAGAAGTGCGAAAGAGCTTTTCGAGAAGTTCCTCAACGAGTCAACAAATGAAGCAAGAAGAGTAGGCGTCAGACTTTCTAGCTTAGGCAAAGAGGAGAAAATCCAGAAACACATAACAGAGTTCCTAGGATCCTCTTCATAAGCTTTGGGGCAAGGAGACCCCCGTTTTCAAATGGGGGAGGAATTGCGCCTCGGATTCGTTGAGTTCTTAAGCTCAGCAGATAACATAATTGGGGCTGAGAGCATGCAGCGCGCGATACTGTTGCAGACCGATGCCACGGAGCGCAAAGCAACTATCCTCAGAGAATTCAGTGGTGAGGCCCTTTCACTCGGGAACTACTTGCTCCAGCGCCGAAAGTCAAAGCGCCTGATGGACCTGCACAGAGAGATTTACCCAGCCTGCAAGGCCACCACCAGCTTCAACAGCCAGGTGATATGCGATATCGAGCGCTCCATTGCACGCAGCAGAGGCAAGGCGATGAAGGCGATGACCGTCAAGTTCAACGTGCCGAGGAACTGCAGAACCTTCAACACCAGAAGCAAGTTCTTCGTGGAGCTCGGCTTGTATCCTGGGAGGCGAGTCGCCATACCCATACGCGAGAACAGGGACTTCCAGAGATACACTAACCTGGTCAAAACTGGCTGGATATGTAAGACCTATGGATTGACCTCCAGCGGCGAAATCGTTGCCTTCCTCGGCAAGAAGGAAGAGGCTATCGCCACGAGGCGCAATGTCGTTGGCGTCGATGTGAACAGCAAGTGCTTCGCCGCCTCCGTCCTCACTCCAGGTGGGCGGGTGCTAAAGCAGCTCTACTTCGGGAAGGACATCTGGGTGAGGCGCAAGCGGATAATGAAAAGAAGGGAGAGGCTTCAGAGCCTCGCAGACCAAGGAAGCGACCGAGCCAGGAGAAGCCTCGAAAGGCTCAGGACCAAGGAAGGCAACTTTGTGAGGAACAGGGTGGGGGAAGTAGTCAGGGACATCACCAACCTCGCCAAGAGGTTTGAGGCGGGTATTGCGGTTGAGGGCCTCAGGAAGTTCAGCTCGAAGAGCAGAAAATACAATAGAGAGGTTCTTCGGATGCCCTTCTACCTCTTCAGGAGGAACCTTGCGGGGAGGTGTCTTGACAAGGGGATTAGCCTCGAAGTTGGGGATGCCTGGCACACTTCCAAGTGGTGCAGCCACTGCGGTGCTGTGGCTAAGAGCGGGCGCTCCTCAACCAACTACGCGCTCTTCAAGTGCCCCGCGTGTGCACAAAGTGTGAACAGTGACAGGAAGGCGAGCCTCGCGATCGCTATGAAATCCCTGCTGGTGCGGAGGAAGAATGAGCACGCCTCAGGGCGGTGGGACCTCTTCCAGTTTACCAGTGGGCCAGTCCCCGTAAACGGACTGTTGCGTTCCGATGAGGGAGCGGGCTTCGGCGCGGTGCGCCACATGCCAGCTCCTATGGAAAGCCACCTGTTTCAATAGGTGGTAGTTTACAGAGTTACAGCTAGCGCAAATTGTAGGTATGCTACTTCAATCCAGAGAATGAATGATGCAGCCGTGACCTCCAGAATGGAGAGTATCGTTCCTACTTTAAGATAGTCTTTGAAGCTTACAGTTAGTCCTTTTCTTTTCATTGTGCCCAGCCACATCAGTATGGCTAGGGAGCCAAGTGGGAAGAAGTGCGGTCCAAGATTGTTTCCTATGATGTTGGCGAAGATCAAGGTTGTGCTAGCTTGCGGGCCTAGAGTGTTAGCGATGATAGTGTCCTTTATTGACAGTAATCCAACGAACGTCATGGGCCAGTTATTCATAGCGCTCGCACCAATGGTTACGATGAAACTCAAGGCTAACACCGAAAGTACTGAAGGCAAGGTCAAAGCGCCAGCGAAGAGAGTTGAGAAGAAGTCGATTGCGCCGGCATGCCTTAAGCCTTGAACGACGAGAAAGATCCCTATCATGAAGAACAGAATATCCCAGTTCACCTTTCTAAGGACGCGGAGAACGCCAATTCTCTCTTCCTTGAAGACCGCCTCTCTCTTGTAGGTCGCAGCATACAGGGCAAGCAGGAATAATGCCCCAGCACAGATGACAAATGATACAGGTATGCCGTTGAAGGAGGCTACAACGTAGCCTACGTCGATCGCTACCAGAGTGACAAAGCTTGTTCTTAACCACATAGGTCTATGACTGTGTTTCACCAAGATGTCAACAACATCGGTGGAATATGATTTCGGTATCTTCTTTCTGAAGAATAAGTAGACTGTGAGAAGGCTGATTATCACGGTTACGATGGCGACAGGAACCATGAAGATCATGTGTTGCACAAATGTGTACCCGAAATAGTCTGCACTCACTATGTTGACTGGATTGCTCGTGATCAGAGGCATCGCCGCCGTATCTGCAATCAGGCCGGCGCCAAAAAGGTAGGCAAGGCTGCCCTGCTTGCTCATTTTCAGCTGGCGTACCATCTCCATTACTATAGGAGTTAGGATGAGCACGGCGCTGTCATTCGCGAAAAGTATGCTCACAGCGGCGGTAAGCAGCGCTGTGAAGAAGTAGAGCCTGACACCATTTCCATGTGCTAGCTTCGCGACCCTTAGGGCAGCCCACCTGAAGAAGCCCATTGCATCCAGAGTCACTGACAGAGTCACGATTCCAATGAATGCCAAAGCCGCGTCCCATATGTTGAGCAGGGCACCAATTGCATCACTTATCGTGACCGTACCAATTAGAAGCGAGGTGATGGCTCCAATCCCAGCAGCAACACCAAGGTTAATCCTTTTGGGCCGCTTTATCATGAGAACTAGAGTTATCAAGAAGATGATAAGCGAGACAACCGGAATGTAGTCCAAGGCGAAAATTCTCCCCTGTGCAGATCAGTTTCAGGTTCGCATTCAGCTCGAGCCATTGGTCTATCGCACAAAATGAGATCAAACGCTGGTAATACTGCAAACCGTCTTATTACCTTTTCAAGCCTTAATAAGTTGCAGCGAAGAATCCATCAGAAACGGGGGTTATAGGTGGAGGTAATAGAAGAGTTGCACACATTCTCAGATATACCGATCAGGTGACGCGCGCGGCACGATGACTATCGCCAAGCCAGACTTTTCTATTATTTGATAGATCGAGGCAAAGGAGATCCACCTAAAATATAAATACTTCAACTCCATACATTACGGGCATTAAGTCCATAAACGGGTATTAGGAGGACGAAAAATAATATGAGTGCTCCGAATAGCGCAAGTGTAGTAAAAGCTTCTAAAGAATTACTTGACCTGCTAAACAAGGGAATAGCGTCTGAAATGCAGGTCTCAATCCAATACATGTGGCAACACGTGCAGTGGAGTGGGGTGAAAGGATTCGCCGTGAAAGACGAGTTGTTGGACATCGCAAAACAGGAAATGAAGCACGCAGAGATGATAGCTGAGAGACTCTTCTACCTCGGAGGAACTCCAACAACAAAACCTGAACCAATCTTCGTTAGAGAAAGCCTCAAGGAAATGATTGCACAAGATGTCAAGGATGAGGAAAGTGCGATTAAGCTCTACAGGGGGATCATAGAGAAAGCGAGGAAAGAAGGCGACGAGACAACTAACAGGCTGTTCAGGGAGATAATGCAGCAGGAAGAAGACCACCACGACACGTTCACAACGCTGCTTGAAGAAATTTAGCACCAGGACTAGGATAGATACTAGTAAGCCTGTCTGCGACTTCGACTGCAGCCTAGAATTCAAGTCCCACAGGCAGTGGTGGGACATGCTTTTTGTTATTTAAGAAGGACCCTGTGACGCTATATAAGGCGCCATCGAAATATGTTGCATTAAAGAAAGATAAATAAAGACGGAGTCACCTCTTTTTCCTGCAATCTAAGAGGAAGAGGGAACAGCCAGGAAGAAACCTAACAAGAACGACACGTTGAGGGTTAACAGGAAAACAAGAAGGAGGTCATACAAACTTGGAAAAAGCTAAAACCTATGCATTGCCGAAACTGCCGTACGGATACAAGGATCTGGAGCCTCACATGTCAGAAACACAGCTAACGATACACCATCAGAAGCACCACCAGGCTTACGTCAATGGCGCAAATGCCGGTCTCGACAAACTCGAGAAGGCGCGCAAAGAGAGCGCTGACTTGGACATGAAATCGACTCTCAAGGACCTGTCGTGGAACATTGCTGGACACCGAATGCATTCGCTATTCTGGGAAAACCTTGCGCCCGCAGCCAAGAGTGGCAAGCCAACCGGGCCTCTGCTGGACGCCCTGACAAAGGAGTTTGGCAGCTTTGAAAGATTCAAGAAGGAATTCACGCAAGCCGCAGCAAGCGTAGAAGGCTCTGGCTGGGCAGCCTTAGCGTATTGCAGGGAACTTGGAAGACCAATAATAATGCAGGTCGAAAAGCACAACGCTAACGTTATTCCGACATTTAGAATTCTGGTGGTTGTAGACGTTTTCGAACATGCATACTACATCGACTACAAGAATGACAGGGCGAAATATCTTGAAGCCTTCTGGAACATCGTCAACTGGAATGAAGTGAACAAAAGACTTCAAGACCTACTCAAGAAGTAGACGGTCTGAATACCACAGAACCGGAGAAAACCACAAATGCAAGTGGATCGGGATATCCACTTCTGACTCTTTTTTCCGACTGATTCAAGTCCTATGTTGAAGCATCTTCCGCTCATATAATTCTAAACCTTATCAGCTGAACGGATTATGAGAAAAAGGCAAGGAGCGGAAGGTTCAACTCGCTCTTGGAAGTTAATTCACAACGAACTTCAATGTGATCCCCGCCAAGGCAGGGAGCAGAGAGAAACAACGAGGAGGAGGAACTGAAAGACGGGAAAAGACCCCTTTACGGAAGCTAGGCAGAAAGCCCGCCTTCAGAGGGGGGATGAATGCACCTTAAATACCTTCTATAGGACATTTGTTTGGGCGAGTCGCTCACCATGTTGGCGAGAAAAGTCATCAAGGCGAAGATACTTGAACTGAGAAGAGTTAAGAGCATTCTCCTAGAGCGGGAATACTGCAGCTACCAGCGATACCTTCACGGAGAAAAGGCGATCCAGCTCTACTCAGCTACGAGGCAGCAAGCTGACAGATACCTCAGGAAGCTCAGAGACCAGAATGGCGGACTGATGAAGAACCAAAAAGAATATCCGCTGATTCTCAGAAACGACGTATACAAGGCTAACACCAAGCTGACTCCATACTGGATAAGGATTCCAGTCGCAGGACACAGGGGTGGAATCAATGTCCCCGTAGGCGTTTCATCAGAAATTCCCGACGGGGCAAAAACGAGGGAGGCCAAACTCATCAGGAAGGGCAAAGACTGGTACGTCTACATAACCGTAGAAAAGGAGATACGGGAACGGCAGCCCTCCTCGGTTCTGGCAATTGATCTTGGAGTCCACCACTTAGCTACCACCCTTAACTCAGCCGACACGCACCCAAGATTCTATGGAAAGGAGTTAAGGGAGAACCAGGCTCACTTCTACAAGCTGAGAAAAGAACTCCAAAAGAAAGGTGCATACGGAACCGTCAAGAAGGTTGCCGACCATGAGAGAAGAACTACGGACGCAATACTGCACAAAGTAAGCAAGAAGATCGTAGGGGAAGCAGACAGGTGTAACTCGGTGATAGTCATGGGGAAGCTCGCTGGAATAAGAGCTGACAGGAGGGGGAGAAGCTGGAACAGAAGACTCTCCAACTTTCCGTTCTACAGGTTCCACCAATTCATCAAGTATAAGGCTGAGTGGCTGGGCATCAAGGTGGTACAGGTCTCAGAAGCGTATACGTCTCAAACTTGCCACAACTGTAACTCGAAGGGTCTTCGGGTTGGCGGCCGGTTTCAATGTGATAGCTGCGGACATGAATATAACGCGGACTACAACGGGGCCTATAACATCATGATGAAACTAGTGAAGCGGGGGATAGGGCAATGCTCTATCCTAGGGGCAGCATCTCTGACACAGCCCGTGAACCCGATAGGGTGAGACACCATGAAGAGCGTCGACGAGTCGGGAACCCCACCACCCTTCAGGGGTGGGAGGATGTCAGCCTGGCGGCGATATATGTTCTGCAGCAGCATTTTGTGCTTGATGTGAATTTCGCTCCAACAGACCTCAACAACCATAGAGTCGAAGCGAATATATCAGTTTAAACTTGTCACAACTGTGACACTACAAGGAAACAAGAAGAAGAGGAAGGAGAGCCTTCGGTGATCCATCGCATCTGCAATGGCTGTTTTCATCCTATCCTTACAGAATCGGTCCGCAGTTCTTGCAGAATATTGCGCGGGGCTTGTTGCTGGCTCCGCAGAATGGGCAGGCTGCATTTCCATAGTTTGATGGCGAGGCTTGATATACGTTTCCTTTGCATAAAGGAAAACGCTATTACTTGATGGCAAGATGATAGACGCATGACTCGGAATAGGGATGTATCGATAGATGTTCTGCGGGGAATTGCTGTCTTCACGATGATTGCCCCAAACCTTGCTGCACAGGTGTTGGCTGAACCACAGCCCATCTGGCTTCGACTCTATGGGTCATTCGCTGCACCACTATTCATCCTTATTTCGGGGATGATGGTGTATCGGACGACTCAGAATCAAGGCTACAGGATGAAACACTTCTTGTTTCGTGGTGGATTCATCGTGCTAGTTGGGGTTCTTATCGACGTTCTAATATGGAAGATCATCCCATTCATGACTGTAGACGTGCTATACTTGATTGGCGTCTCACTGCCTATCGCCTTCTTATTTTGTCGGATGAATCGGTGGGCTCGATGGATCGTTGTTGTGCTGATTTTCGGGGCGACTCCTGTGCTCCAAAGCATCCTGGGATATACAAGCTATCCAACGGAGCTGACACTACTGGGTCAGCCTACGATCGTTGTCTTAGACCAGACGGGTATTCTCAACCATTGGATTGTTGACGGGTGGTTTCCACTATTTCCTTGGCTGGGCTTCTCACTGCTTGGCGTCAACCTTGCAGAATTGAGGTGGGCGCAAACAACATCAAATGAAAACAAAGCGGACAACAATACTCTTGTTTTGGGCGCGCTTCTGCTGGCTCTCGGTTCTGCTGCATGGCTAATCTATCCTGGGTCACTACTAGTTCGAGCAGGATACAGTGAGCTATTCTACCCTCCAACACCAGGATACATAATAACTGCATGCGGAGTAGCAATGATACTGCTTAACTTGGTTGACCGAAGTCAATCGGCGGTGGTGTATCGCCCATTAAGTGTGTACGGCAAATCATCTCTCTTCATGTACACAATCCACCTTGCATTGATCGAATACGTGTTTGCGCCCTTACTCCCTGGAGAAGAACTGCAAACATTCATCTTAGTATACACGGGTCTTGCCTTACTGATGGCAATGATAGGCTTTGGCCTCAGAGCCTTCACTCCGCGATTTCGGCCTCGAAGATTATACTCTTGATTCTTGGGGCAAGATCGTCTTGCAATTGCAGCATATCAGTAGGGATGAATGGGTTGAAGGCGCATGTTTCCGGCCGTGAAATGATCTCATCGACAGCCAAACTGACCTTTCTCAACAGCTGGCTTACGTGTACACCTCTATCAGTGGCAGCGACTACAGTCGCCTTTGGACCTTTAAGTAATGAAAATGAGATGTTGTTAAGATCAAGATGAACTGCATCTTCGCT
This sequence comes from Promethearchaeati archaeon, assembly GCA_019058495.1. Taxonomy (GTDB): domain Archaea; phylum Asgardarchaeota; class Atabeyarchaeia; order Atabeyarchaeales; family Atabeyarchaeaceae; genus JAHPYV01. The sequence goes on along the minus strand of JAHPYV010000029.1, from coordinate 5,314 downwards.
ACAAATGCATTCAGCAAAGGTCTGCATCCCTACAAAGAACGTTGCAAAGAGATTCTGATCATATCCGAGAAACCGTTTGTCTAAGACCAATCTGTATAAACACATTCCGGTCGGATCTATGATCCACAGCGCCTTTAGTGACTCTGTCGACATCAAGTCTTGACGCAAATTCCCATCGCCAGTATCCATTCCAAAGGCCTCCGACCGTGCATTTATCAGCTTGCGTGAGCTAGATTTCTTGCGATACTGCCTCCATTATCGCCCACAACATAGAATCGAGTCGAACCGCATTTAGGATTTTGGTGTAATTCAACAAAACCCACGATCATGATGCGAGAGTCGCAAGTAAGGCAACAAGATCTCCACAAAAGGGATGCTAAAGGGGCGAGGATCCCTTATTTCACCAGTGTTCTCGCAAGTGTGGGGCTCTGGAACTGAGATAATTCAAGGCTCCAGCGACGACGGCAACGACGCCACTGTCGTAGGTACCACGCGTATCCCCTTCTCGGTGATCACCATCGGACATGTCTTCGGTTCGTGACTGATTCCTCTCATCTTGACTATGGTAAGACCTCGCTCGAATTTGCCCTTGTACCTTATCTGTTCCAGAAAGATGACACCATCAGATATGAACTGCTCCACGTCGTAACGACTTATTTCCCCTCTTCTCCGTCCCTCAGAAATTAGCAAAGATGTGGTACCAAGCTCTTTCGTCGTAGCGATCAGTCTGTAGATCGCATGTCTTATCGCGGCACGGTCTTCTATTACAAGCTCAAGACCAGGAATAGAGTCGACTACTATCCTCTTGGCATCAATCGTTCTCTGGATTTGAGTAATTGCTAGCAGTAGTGTGTTCATGTTTATGAGGCGAGTGACCTCTTCTCTGCCGGCGTATGGGACCTTTGACTTTGGCGTTGCGACATCTACTATCCCTAATTTGTGTTCTTTCTCGAGTTTGTCCAAGTCCCACCCGAAACCGATCATGTCCGATCTAACTGCAGCTGGGGACTGTTCACTTGTTACCAGGATCCCATTTTCACCGTATTTTGTGGCACCTTCGACGAGAAACTGCATTCCAAATATACTCTTTCCAGTGCCGCATCCACCTGTAACTAGGATGCATCTGCCTCTTGGAAAGCCCCCTCCAAGAAGCTCGTCGAGTTGTCCTATTCCGGAAGGAACCGTGTCACCTCGTGATGAAGCCAAAACAAACACCCCTCTACTATATGACTCAGCAATTCTTCTGAGAAGTCAGTGGTCAGATGCTAGCGATCACAATTGTTTAAGAGAGGCAAACGCTGATTAAAAGTTGTTGCATGTGACGTGGAATCCTCAAGGAAATGATGGGGAAGTTCGCAAGTCATATCAACTGTTAGCCGTTGATCTGAAACTTTCGCGCTTCCCGTTCATTGCTATTCAAACTTGGGTCCCTCGCGGCTTATTGCCCTCTAGATAGATGTGGTTCCTATACTGTCTTCACGACTCCTTCCATCGGCGCGATGATGATCGCAGTCGAGTGCGCCGCAGGCAGACCAAGCAACACATCCACGGAACTGTAATTCCCTACCTGACGCTCGAAAAGAGCTTTGCACTGTTCAGATATAATGCATAAACACATGTAACGATGTATCGCTGAATATGGAACAATTATACTCTCCCAGAGAAGCATCCAAAATGCTCGGGATTTGCGTTAAGAGTGCACAGGACCGGGATAAAGCTGGCGAGATCCATTGCGTCAGAACAGCATCCCGTAGAAGGCGCGTTACTGAGAGTGAAACAAACAGAGTGCAAGGAGAGCATGAAATGAGGCATCCCGCCATCTATGCGAGGGTTTTCTCTAGTGAATTGAAGAGGGACTTGGAAAGCCAAGTTAACATGCTGAAACAAGGATACGCTGCAGCTGAAGTGTACTATGGCATTAGCTCCGGTTTAAGGTTCGACAGGCAGGGCTTCTTGAATCTACTGAGAGCGGTGCAGGAGAAGGGAGTCTCAAATGTAATAGTGACTCATAGGGACAGTTAGCGAGGTTCGGCTTCGACCTAGTTTAGCTTGTATTCAAGAATAACGGAACTGACATCGAAGCACTTCTCGCAGACGAGGACACGGCACCATGGGATGAGTTAGTCAAAAGCTTGATCACGATAATCACGAGTTTTGCTGGCAGATTATATGGGTTGAGAAGCAACAAGATGAAGAGGCTCATCCAAAGAGTTAAGGAGGTGGTACAATTACCACCGCAGTGATGGCGCATCGTTGGAAGAATCGATGGAAGTCCAGAGAAGGCGAGAAGAGAACTATTGTGATGAAGTACCAGCCATCAGAGAGCATCCTGAAATACCTCTTGGATATGAGAAACGCGTTGGCATGGTCTACAGCCGTAGCTCTGGCTTACGCGAGAACCTGTGGCGGCATACCCAACCCAATTCAGCTAAGAGGGAAGGTAAAGCCTTGGTTCGACTCCCGCTACGACTACGCTAGGCACCACGTTAACCCCGTCTGCAGAAGCGCAGTAGCTCTCCTGAAGTCGTATAGGAAGAATCACAAGCGGCTCGGGCTACCTCAAGTCAGGAAGCTGGCTATGAGGATCGACTCCGAGTTGTTCCGTGTCACGAAGAACGAAGATGGAATGGTGACCGTGAGGGTGACTCTGAAACCCTTTAACTACGAGTATATGACCTTCGCTCCATGCCACAAGAAGTGGGACGAGTACAGCAAAGCGGGGAAGACATGCGAGCTCCTCTTGACTGACAGAAAGCTGTGCTTCACATTCATTCTGGAGGCTGATGCCTGCAAGCCTCTTGGTAAGCGCCTTGTGGCTTCGGACATCAACTTCCAATCGATAGACTCCACCGCGTTCAGCGATGGCAAACTGGAGTCGGTCTCCTGTGAGTCCCTCAAGAGAATAGTTGGGATCCAGAACGACTTCTCAAGGAGACGGAGAAGTCTCCAGCTGCATGTTAGGAATCCTGCGAAGAGGGCGAGGAAACTTAGGGAGACTAGGGGAAGGCAGAGGAACCGAGTCAGGGACACGTTACAGAAACTGTCGACCAAGATTGTCTCAGCGAACCCAAGCACAACGTTCGTCTTCGAAAACCTGAAGGGCATAAGAAAAGAAGAGAAGCCGAGGTCTGTGGGAAGAGTCTTGACGATGTGCTTGAATCGCTGGCCTTACAGGATGTTTCAGAACATGATAGAGTACAAGAGCCGGTGCAGGACTATGTATGTCAGCCCGAGGGGGACCTCCTCGCAGTGTCCTGTCTGTGGTGGAAAACTAGATCACCCAGCTTGGGCTGTAAGTAGATGCGAAATCTGCGGCGTAGACTACGACAGGGACAGGCTCTCGTCGCTGGAGATACTCCGACGCGGCCTACGCCTATGCGGCCGCCCGTTTGCCGTGAGTGCGAGTGCCTCTTGGCAGTCTATGAAGGATGAATACCTGTACGCTCCTGGAGCGCCAAGGCTGGGAGAGCAGGCTGAACCGAGGCTACCAACGCACCGAATAGAAAAGTGTACAAAACTACACATTTCTAGAAACGGCTTTGTCGTACGCGCAAATGGCCATCGTTGGTGTCGCTAGTTCCGTATACAGGGAGTTCTCGTATTCCATGAGGTCTTCCACAATCTCGTTGTCAAAGAAGCATGACATTTCCCCAGTGACCCTTAAACCCTTGAAGCCTCTCTTCATTGATTCGTCGATCAGGTTCTTCCACAAGTCCAGCGTTCTCGACGGGTCGAATCCTCCGCTAATGATGTACCATTCCTTGTAATCAATTATTCTCAGCGCTCCACTCGACTCATAGCGTTTGACATCGATCCCATATTCCTGCATGGCTCTCTTAACCTGTTGAGGCGTCTCCTGTGAAGCAACGTACGCCGCTACCTCGCCTCTCTCCTATCCGGCCTTTAGATCCGTGAATAAGACGAAATGCTTGTCCTCAGGGCTTGTGTAGAGAAAGATCAAGTGATCCTTCGGCTTCATCCCTTTCACGAAACTGATAATCCTATCCCTCTCCAAACTCAACTCATTCCTTGATGCGGCTTCGCAGTGACATTTTCGTACTTTCTGGGCGACTCTATTATTATACTTAACGATTTCAGGAGAACTGGTCAGCATCTCATTTCTCGCATATTGGCTTCAATAGTTGAAATTGCCGACCCCATATTGTGCCAGCAGTTGTTCGCAATGAAATGTCTTTAGGGGGGGCTGTCAAAAGGACGAGAAATATGCACTATGCACTCGCGATCGTTATCATTCCAGACAAAATGAGAGGCTAGGACTGAGGGCAAGAGGAGACTAATCAAAGATGAAGTCAGTTTGAGGTGTTTCCCCGCGTCAAAAAAAGGTGTAAAGTGTGAGCATCTCTTGGCGTCTATTTGCCCAAGAATCCGCCCACGATACCGCCTATTATTGTCAGAATGAAGCCGATGCCTGCGATGTCCCAGCCAATTAAGAGATTCACGACGGGAAGTATTATTAGTCCGACAGCAATGCGCGTGCGCATTCTGACATAAACGAGCCTCGTTTTCTCAGGCACAAAGTACAGCAGTATAGCGCAGAGTATTATGACTATGCCCAAGACAAGCCCCAACAGCGTCGCAGGAAGACGCGTGCTAAGAAGACCAAGACCACTGAAAACAAAGGTCACACTGAGCGCTGAAGCAATCACTATCACTAGTCCACCAATGAAGGCTAGCAACATGCCGAAAAGGGGTTTGGAAGTTTTTGACGTCTTTTCACTCTCCTTATCCATTTTTCAACATGATTGAGCAGTCGCGTGACATTCACGCCCTCCAAGGGGGGTCAGTCGGCCCTTTCTTTATTTGACGACACACACTTACTTAAGCTTTAGCCATAGACTGGGATCTTTGAGACAAACGCTCCAAACGTTATGGTTCTCGTTCTTACATCGTGGCTGAGCAGTATCTCCCACTGACCAATCTTGATTTCTCGGAGAGCTGAGGAGATGGGATAAAAGAGTAGCCAGAGCCAGATGAACAAGATCACGGAGCGCATTAGCCCGGGAAAAATGGCTATAAGCAGGAGGTTGACTTCGGGACTATTACCTATGAGCCTAAGCATGAACCAAGGAACAATGTAGGTAGCCCACGCTATTGCAAATACTAAAGCTGCTGGCAACACTATCTTGCGTTTTCCGCGGAACCTTGAGGTTTGTATGAGGAACTCAGACTTTGCAGTCTGGAACCAGATCTGTGTCATCTACCTTTCCTCCAGCCAATAAGCTTCTTACGGTCAACTTGGAGAATGTCTTGACCCCTGCGCTTGCGCCGCCTGCGCGATAACGCCGTAAATCCA
>JAHPYV010000216.1 GCA_019058495.1 Promethearchaeati archaeon | reverse complement strand
GAAGAAAATGACATGCATTCCAGTTAACAATGATAGATCAATGTAGTTATCAAATGTTCTGGACAAGCGTTAAATACCATGTCTGATCTCAGTAGTGAAAGTTGAGAGGAAAAACGCTGTAACGATCTTGTCTACAAGGAAGGGAAAGTAATCGTGTTTGAAGGACTAATCAAATGGGCTCGGGTAAAATCGCCATGGCTTCTCCACTTCAATACTGGGTCCTGCAATGGCTGCGACATTGAGATTATTGCAGCTTTGACGCCCCGCTATGACCTTGAGCGATTTGGCGCTGTGCTAAAGGGATCCCCGCGACATGCAGATGTTCTGCTCACTACAGGACCGATAACACGTCAAGCAGCCCCTAGGTTGAAGAGGATCTACGAGCAAATGCCTGAACCAAAATTCGTGGTATCGATCGGTTCGGGCTGCGGCATCGACGGAGGAGCATTTAGGAATTGCTACAACGTTCTAGACGGAGTGGATAAAGTAATACCGGTCGATATGTATATCCCTGGATGTCCGCCAAAGCCTGCAGCCATCATCGATGGCGTGGCTAAACTTCTGGCGAAATTGAAAGGCTCTTAGATGAGGAGAAGTTGAGTATCATGAGTGAAGAGAAGAAAGCTCCTTCCGAGAAGCTTGAACTGGAGAACTCGATGGTTGAAGAGATCAAGAAGTTTCTAGGCGACGATCTACTGGAATCCAAAGTTCAAAGAGCCAGAAGAGTTTACCTGAAAGTCAAACCAGGTGCGCATCGGAACGCTATAAAGTACATGAAGGACAACTGGGGGCTGTACCACCTTTCAACAATATCTGGTGCAGACCTTGGGGATAACTTAGAAGTAATATTCCACTTCAACGCAAAGAACGTTGCGGTGAACCTGAGGGCCGAGGTTCCTCGCAACAAACCGAAAATAGAGACTATAACCGATCTTATACCAGGGTCAAACCTGTATGAAAGAGAGGTTCATGATCTTTTTGGGATTGATTTCAAAGGTCATCCTAATCTGGCAAAACTTGAACTACCAGAGGACTGGCCTGAGGGAGAATATCCATTGCGCAAGGACTGGAAACCCACAGGGAAACTCGTAAAAGGTCAAGAAAAGTGAGATGCTGAATCGATACAAGAGGTTAAAAACAAGGAACTTCCATTGAAGAATGTAGAGTTAGAATCTTTGGATTATGGAGGAAATAGACGAATTGACCCAAATTTTCAAAGTTCCCGTTGGGCCCCAGCACCCAGCATTAAAGGAGCCCGAAAACTTCACTTTCGATGTTGAAGGAGAATATGTGGTGAACGTAACCGCGAGAATTGGCTACAACCACAGGGGCATAGAAAAGGCTTGTGAAAGCCAAACCTTCGTCCAAGATATCTACTTAGTTGAGAGAATCTGTGGCATCTGCTCCATGGCTCATACCACAACTTTCTGCCAGGGCGTGGAAGAGATAGCAGGAATTCAGGCGCCTTCTAGAGGAGTCTACATAAGAACCCTAATTCATGAGCTGAACAGGATCCACAGTCACCTCCTTTGGTTGGGCGTGGCTGGACATGAGGTTGGCTGGGATACACTTCTGATGTACGTCTGGAGAGACAGAGAAGCTGTACTAGATGCACTGGACATGTTAACTGGTAACCGCGTTAATTACGCTATTAACACAATTGGTGGTGTACGCAGAGATATCGCACCTGAGCAAACTCGAAAACTAAACAAGACGCTTAAACTCCTTGAAGAGCGGACGAAGTATTACCTGAAGTTATGCCTGAATGAGAAGACGCTGCTCAACAGGGCAGTCGGCGTGGGGATACTAAAGCCTGAGGTCGCAAGGTCTCTCTGCGCGGTAGGTCCCACCCTTAGAGCAAGTGGCGTGAAAATGGATGTACGACGTGACGATCCATACGGCGCCTTCAATGAAGTACCTTTTGAAGTCATAACTAGCGACATGTGCGACGTCGCTGGAAGAGTCGTAGTAAGAGTTGGCGAAGTATTACAATCGATCAATATAAGCAGATGGCTTCTTGACAATCTACCATCAGGCGAATACAGGACGAAGCTTGTCAGGAAGATACCTCCCGGCGAAGCCGTAAGCAGGACTGAGGCGCCTCGAGGAGAACTAATTCATTATATAAAGGCAAATGGCACCGACAAGCCTGAGAGAGTCAAAGTGAGGGCTCCAACGCTTGGAAATATCCTCGCCGTTTGCGAAATGCTAAAGGGAGGATACATAGCAGACATACCAATAGTGCTAGCAGCCATAGATCCGTGCTTCGCCTGCACCGACAGAATGATTTTCGTAGACAGAAAGAAGGATATAGGCTGGATTTGGAGCGAAGATGAGTTGAAGAAATATTCAATGAAGTTCTATACGAAAGAAACCTTACCTGGAAAACTCTAAGAACTTATTCTCACCTTTTTCGGCTTCTGTTCTCTTCTTTTTCGTTAGTACTTTCTACCGTCCTTGGCCGATGGCAGAAACGCCATTTTGGGCTAAGAAGTTTCTGGCAGACCAACCGGCCCAGTAACCTATGATCATCGCAGTTTTGATGATATGCTGAAGACCAGTAAATCTCTTTATAAGAGAAAGTATCTAATCAAGTAGAAACTGGAAACCCCGATCACCTGAACTGCACTAATGAGAGGTCGAATAGCGATTGGATTTTGATTTTAGCGAAGAGCAGAAAATGATGCGAGAAATGGTTCGAGAGCTTGCTCAAAAAGAGATATACCCAAAAGCCGCCGAGATCGACTCAACTGGCTCCTTCCCGAGAGAGAACCTTCAAAAAATCGCCGAGAAAGGTTTGATGGGAGTTCCTTTTCCTACAGAGTTCGGAGGTGCTGGAGCTGATTTCGTTAGTATGGCTATAGCTGTAGAGGAGTTATCATATGCTTGCGCTTCGACAGGGTTCATTGTCTCTGTTCACGCATTGGCTTCAGCGAATCCGATCTACGTTTTTGGAACAAGCGAGCAGAAAAGGAAGTACGTTATTCCACTTGCGAAAGGCGATAAACTCGGTGCTATAGGTTACACTGAGCCCAATGCCGGTTCCGACGCTGCTGCCATACAGACCAAAGTCGAATTGCACGACGGGAAATACATAATCAACGGAACCAAGACTTTCATAACGAATGCTGGTGAAGCTGATACATACTTGGTATTCGCAACAGCTGACCCGGAGAAGAAACACAAGGGAATTCAAGCATTCATCGTTGAGAAAGGAGCGCCGGGTTTTTCTTTCGGCAAGATCGAAAACAAGATGGGGGTCCGTGGATGCTCCACCGGCGAACTGACTTTTGAAGACTGTGAAGTGCCAAAGGAGAATCTGCTCAGTCAGGATGGCTTCAAAGTTGCAATGACTGCATTCGAAGGCGGGAGAATTGGCGTCGCAGCAATGGCCGTTGGTATTGCGAGAGCTGCCAAAGACAAAGCGAAGAAGTTCGCCAAAGAGAGAGTCCAGTTTGGACAACCGATAGCGAAGCAAGAAGCAATACAATTCATGATAGCTGACATGACCACCGAAATCGACGCGGCGAGTCTCTTAACCTACAAAGCTGCATGGCTAATGGACAAACATGAACGATTCTCTACCGAAGCCGCAATCGCAAAGACTTTCGCCGCAGAAACAGCTATGCGTACCACCATCAAAGCTGTTCAGATCCATGGGGGTTATGGATACTCCAAGGAGTATGATGTTGAGAGACACATGCGCGATGCAAAGATGGCTGAGATCGCTGAAGGAACATCGGAAATTCAGAGGCTAATAATCTCTCGAAGCGAGCTAGGTTAGCAAGTACCAACACTATAACCCAGTGCGCACCCAAGGCTCTTGTTTTTCATTTCATGTAGAAGGAAAAACAGGCTATTCCGATATGAGGATAATGTTGTCGATCAGATGCGCAAAGCGTCTGATGAGTCTAGATCTATATGCAGTACTTTCTGAGTTCTTCAGTGCCCGCTTCAGTAGCGTAGTACCTGGCAGTTCTCCTTTTACCTTCTTGTATCAACCATCCTTGTCTAACGCAGTAGCTTATGAAGCCTCCACCAACGGCAAACGGGTTAATCGGTCTTTGTCTTGTCTCAGCTACTTTAGGTGCCCTCTATGATTCATGCCATTTCTTGTCCTCTTCGTCGCTAATGCATATTTTACTCATCATAGTTTGATGCTGCTCCGGAGCAATTTCATGACACTCTTTGTGCCACTTCTCGTTTTATTCCTTTGTAATTCGCATGCCTCTATGAACGATTCCTTTCCCCGTGTCTTGTTCCTCGAATCATTTATCGCACTTGTGGGCTGGGCTAGGCAGCTGGGTGGAAAGCCAGAACAACCTTTTCACCTTTGATAATGAAATCTACAGTCACGGGTAACCCTATTCTAATCTTCTCGGTCAGGCTTCTGATCCGGGCCTCCTGGCTTTG
>JAHPYV010000028.1 GCA_019058495.1 Promethearchaeati archaeon | reverse complement strand
GAACAAAGTTGTGCCCAGTGGTGTCTTGGTGAATGAAGCAGAGAGTTTCATTCGACAAATAACAGAGAACAGCCCGATTGCCGTTAGAAAGACCAAGATCTTAATGAATAAGGCCTTTCACTTGGATCCAAAGACTATGATGGAGTACACCGTTAGCCTACAGCTTCAATGCCTCAAGTCGAACGAACTGCTCCGTTATGCTGGAAAGTACCTTGCAAGGAAGATCAAATCTTCATCCAAATCCCGTTGATGAGCATCGACCGAATGCTTTGTCTCAGTGTATGCTCTGGAAGCGAAAAGATTAATGCAGCCGCCATCGAATGCGTGGTCGTGGTTCTTGGAAAATAGCAGTCTACACCGCCGATCGAGACCGACGAGATCCTCGAAACGAGCTTTGTATTGAGAATATAAGGCTAGTGAGGGAGTTCCTTGTCAGCTCTAGTTTTAAATAGACATCTTGCCCTTTGTATAGACGCGAGAAAAGTCGAAGAAGCAACGTTTTGACAGGGTTTCCTGCCCGAAGACTGATTTCTAGTGTAATGAATGGTGATTATTATGATGAGAAGGTTTAGGGGCCTGCTAGGGTCGAAGAACGAAGCCGCGAAACTTGCTGATATCGCTATTAAAGATGAATTAGCGGCTTTCGACCTGATCTCGTCCCTCGGTAGCGCAGACGAAGGAGTTCGAGAGACTGCCTCTAAGGCTATCGTTGAACTTGCCAGAAGGGACTATGACCGATTTCTTGTCCTTGTAACGCGCTGGTCTGGAGATAGGCATTACAAGTTAAACGCTTTCTTGAAGTGGACCGATGGACTTGAATCAAAGAACCTTGACAGACTTAGAAAGGTTCTAGTTGACAAAGTTAAATCTGGAACGGAGGTCGACAAGCTTGTCAATGAGCTTGATTCAGTCAGCGAGAAAAGCAACAGGCTGAGGGAGCTTTTCTCTCAAAAGAAGGTCACGCAACAGGCCTACGAGACCCTGAGAAGAGAATATGAGTCGCAACTTACTGGGGCGAACAAGAAAATCATGACTCAGTTTCTCGAGAATTCTAATCTCCTTGAACAACTATCACAGGAAAGAACCAAGATCAGGGACCAATTATCTGTGCTGGAGACAAAGGCAAGTCTGGGTGACATAGGTCGAAAAGAGAGTGAGAATCTGAGAGCTGAGGCAAATGAGAGACTTGGTGGAATGCAGGAGAAAGACCAGAAGTTGTCGGAAGAGCTTTCTGTAATGCTAATGTCATGTGGACCAATTAAGATCTATGACGACAGAGACAAAGTCGTTGCAATTGCTCCTGAGTTCGCGATAGATCGCGAGAAACACTCCGTTGAACTCAAGGCCAGAGTTCTCTCCGAGGGTGATTTCCAAGCCCGCCCGAATATTGAGAGCAGGGCAGAACTAATAGCTCTCATATTTAATTTGACGAATGAAGCTTCATCTGATACAATTATGACCGCCGACAAAGTGACATCTGACATTATTGAGAGAGTTACAGACATTGTTGCATCTGAGCTGAAGATAAGTTCAGAAGAAGCAACGCACGTCGAGAGATTGAAGTTCTTCCTCGAGCTAGCATCGTGGAAATCCGGAAAGAGCACAACCGCGATGATACCTGTCAGAGACTTGATTCCATCCGAAAAGGGATTCATAGCTAAGGCGGGGACAGTGAAAGTGGAAGAGCTAAAGCCTCCCCGAATAGAGAAACCTCAGGAGCAAAGAAAAGAACAGAAGATGGTGCGCCCACCAGCACCCAGGGAGCTAGTTGTGCCCAAAGCACCCGATATAATTGCGAAGAAACCAGAGGAAAACGGCGTAGAATTGAAGATAACTGAAAAACCAGGCGGGGTGGTCGATCAAGAGCTTCAAGAAGAAGTAGAATCTCTGAAGGAAATGCTGGACGAAGACGAGGCCTCCAAGAAAGAAAAGAAAGACAGAACCATAAGTCCAGTCGATGACAAGGTCCTAAGTGAAATAGACAAAGCAGCAGAGAAACTTAGACAAAGGATGAAGAGCCGATAGACTTATGTGGACGAGCAGATGAGAAGAAAGACGGATTTCCAGAGTCCCTTGTGCGGAAGACTGGTTCTGGTCTCCCCCTTATTTCCGCCTACACCTTTTTTTGGATCACTAAGGCCATTTCTTTCTTAGCGTAGAAATCCTACTTTTTATCCATTCTCGCCACTTGTCGTCACGTTGCCACTGCGCTTTTATCAACCCGAATTTCTTCGTCCAGTACTCAGCTTCAGATGATCCGACGGCAGATTTTAGTAGGTAGATTCTTCCGTGGGCGACGCTCTCTTCGAAAACTTTGCTATCCCCATATGAGCCTGTCCAAAGCTTGACGTCTTCTCCATCTGAGAACACTACTGCACACGGTATGGCCTGAATGTCTTCCTTCCCCATTACCTCGGTTAGATAGGCTTCGTCTTCTTCAATCGAAGTCGACATTTCCCCATTTTCACTCCAACCGCTTGTACTGAAGCATCTCATTCCAACCACTTATAAGGCTAGTGGTCAACTCACGATATTCGCAACAGTTTTTTGAGAGATTCTCAACGAAGGTATTGCCTACAGGCTACTCACATAATACAGGCTTACAGATTTTAAACTGGAAAGAAGCTGTTCTCACTGCTGATATGCTCCTTCGCTTGATACGGATCAGAGTTTTCAGAGAGCTTAGAAACTCACTGGGTGGGTAGCGCCGGAATAACCAGTTTAGCGTCATTCTATTCTCACCTGTTTCAGGCAAGATGGGATTATTGCGCGAGCGCGTTGATACTAGGTATTGCTAGCTGAGATTTCGCGACTGCTCAGTTAACTATATTACACGGTTGCTATCCACAAGTTCAGAGTTCAGAAAGATTATGAAGGATTTTCGTGATCCGTAGCAGATTGTGGTGAACAGCCAATGGTAGAAGTTTTTCCTTGGTGGACGGAGGCTCAGAAGAAGTTTGCAGCCGACGTGGAGAAGTTTGCTGACGAGCACATTCCTGAGGCCGAAGAAGCCTGGTGGAAAATGGAATTCCCTTGGGATCTAATGAGAAAGGTCGCAGCGAAAGGGATCTTCGGTGCAGGAGTTCCAAAGAAGTACGGTGGTCTAGATCTTGGCGCAACTGGGGCTTGTGCTGCGGCAGAGCAGTTGGGCAGGCTCTACGCGGTCGGACACGTCTTTGTAGTGAGCATGCTGGCAGGATTGCATCAGTTGCTTTCATACGGAACTGAAGAACAGAAGCAAAAGTGGTTAACGCAAACTGCCAAGGGCGATGTGCTTGGTGCAGTATGCATCACCGAGCCATTTGTAGGATCAGACGCTGCGAGTGTCGTCGTGAGAGCTAGAAAAGAAGGAAATGAATATGTTTTGGATGGAAAGAAGAGGTTCATAACTGGTGCTGGCGTTGCTGGCCGCTACTTCGTCTATGCTAGAACGAGTGACAAACCTGAGGATATCAAAGCTTATCGTCACCTTACCGCATTCGTTGTTGAGAAAGGCATGCCCGGCTTCTCATTAGAGAAGATCAATTCGCTCATAGGATTTGACAATGTCCCGAACGGCGTTCTGGACTTTAACGCAGTGAGAGTGCCTGACTCAAGCCGGGTTGGCAAAGAAGGGCAGGGCTGGGAGATCATGACGGGAGGTCTAAACTACGAAAGACTGATCGGGTCGGCTGTACTCACAGGCCCATTCATGGATGTTCTGAGAACAGTGACTTTCTACACAGAGAGGCGAATTCAGTTCGGTGAGCGAACGAACAGACTCGTCAACAACCAGTTCATGGTAGCTGACATGATAACAAAGTTGAAGATAGCACGTTTAGTGTCCTACTATACGGCTTACCTATTGGACTTAGGTAGAGAACCTGTCATCGAGTCATCCGTTGCCAAACTCATAAACTCAGAGTACGCGAGAGACATAGGTCTGAGTGCAATACAGGTCATGGGTGGCGATGGCTGCACAAAGTTCTTCCCCATTGAACGGCTACTCAGAGACTCCAAGATCGGAGAAATAGTCGCAGGCACCAGCGAGATACAGAAGTACGTCATCTACAGAATGTTCTTGATGTCCATGAAAAGCGAGCTAAAACCAAAAGCGAAACTCAGATTCCACTCAGAGCTGAAGGTTCCAGTCCTATCAACTAAACCCTCGGAGTTCAACGGAAAGCCAATAAACGAAGACAACCTTTTGAAAATTCTCTCAGAAAACTACCGAAACATCCCAGGCGCCTACATGACTGTCGACGACATCAAAGACGAGTTCGGATCAAAAGACACCGCTGCCATAACGAACACGCTGCTTAAACTAGAGGAAGAGAAGCTAGTGGTACTATTCAGAGACAAGAAAGGAGCAGTTGAACTCGGCAAAGCAACCTACACAGGACTCAGAGAAGCCTATCCACTCGACCATTATAGATGGTACCCACCGTGGTATAGACCAGAAGACATATTTTAAGAGTAACTGAGGATTCAATGCATTGGGAATCGGGAAGGTAATAATCGAACTCAGGTAGTCCAACTTTGACTTTAAAGACAGATATGTTACGTAGCGCGCTCTCGCCCTATCGCAAGTCGCAAGACTCGGAATGTTGCACCTGGAGATTGCTTCTGACATCACAACATTTCTTTGGGTATAAATAGGGTTGGTCTGGACATTCTTTTGGTATGAACGGCAAAGAAATAGACTTGCGATCGATCTGGACTGAGTTCGAAAATGGAACACCGCTAACGAGAATTGCTAGGAGACGGAAGATCGGTCGCAGCGCCCTCAGCAGGAAACTCCAACGGAACGACGAAGTTAAATATAGAAAGATCATGAGTACTTCCCGAACCGCGAAGAAGAATATAGATTTGCAGGGAGTATGGGCTGGACTTGTGAGGGGTACGGCGCTAAGAAGAATCGCTCAGAAACAGAAGATCAGTGACGCAACTCTGGCTAAGAAGTTACAGCAAGATAATAGGATGAAATATGACAAGATCATGAAGACTCGTCGAACAAAGAGGAGAAGTGTTGATCTACGAACGGTTTGGGCTGAACTTGAAAGTGGTACAGTAACGTTGAGAAAAATCGCTGAGAAACGTGGGATAAGTCGTCCGGGATTAGCAAAGAAGTTGCGAAGAGACAATGAACTAAGATACAGAAAGATCATGAGACTATCAAAAATCAATAGAGAGATATTCCGTGGATACTTTGGCTCACCAGAAGCCAGAAGGCAAGGCGCAGATAGCCTGTTCGAGCTCGGAGTGAAAAGGCTCTTAGAGAAACATAAGATCAGGTTCAGATTCCATCCCCCTTTGAGATTAGGGAAGTACAGGTATATTCCTGACTTTCTCCTCTTTGATGACCTGATCCTTGAAGCCGGTGGGTTCTTTACTAACGGGTATTGGAGGTACTGCAGGGAAAAGGCAAAGAACTACCGTAAAGCAGGCTACATAGTGTTCTTTGTAGTTCTAGATCATGTAAGTAAGAAGGCGGAGAAGTATCTTCCAAACCAAGTTAGAGTAATCAAGTACAGTGACTTCAAGAAGGATCCTCGAAAGACCTTGCGAATCAACAGAATAGACTCCGTCAGTAAATGTCCCCAGAAAAGGCGATGGATATAGAACTTGTCAGCTAAGGACAGAGACGGTGAAAATGAGAATGGTGGCCTCTCGAATAGGGAAATGATACCAAGAGATCAGCAAAAGCACATCTTACATTGATCATGGGTTCATTTCGTACAGGTCTTTCAACGCGTAAACCTGTTTGACAACGTTATCGAAACGCTCCTGGTTAACAACTGGCTTCTTGATCATTTTCATGCAGTAATCGATCTGATTCTTGGTGTTGCTAGGCTTTAAGCATAGCTGGAGTGCAAATTTCGAAAAGTCTCTAACCATGAAGTCAAAAATCTGATCGAGAAGATCGTCTTCGACGTCGTAGATCTTAGAGTTTTCAATAATAAGCTGACCATAAGCAACTAAGGTAAAAAGCTCGCCGACTGTCAGAGGAAGATCAATATCCTTGGACTGTTCCTGGGATGGAGGCGCCTTGAGACCTAATTCCTTGAAAATCGCTATTCGCTCTTTGAATATATCCACGTTGGGCAGGTGCACCCTATCATAAGCAATATTGTAGTCGTGGAATTGTATGTCACCTAGACCTTTTGCTGGTCCTTGATCAAAGAGGAAATCGTTGTTTCTTGCATCGTTTCTCTTCGGTGTTTCAGGAAACTTGCCGTGGTCGAAAAAGAATTTCGGTATGAATTTGATTATAAGTGCCATGTTCACGTGGACTGTCCCTTCGAGTTTTGGCAGCGCTCTGATGTCCCTTGCAGCCATCTCGAAATACGTGTCCCCTTCAAAGCCTTTCGCAGCAATGATATCCCAAAGGAGGTTTATGACCTCCTCAGCGTGCGTAGTTACCTTCATTTTCACCATTGGGTTATAGAGGAGATAGCGCCTGTCTTTGGGAGAAGCGGAACGCATATAATCCGCGGCTCTCAGTGCGAAAAGTTTCATCGCTACGAGACGGCAGTAAGCATCAACGAAGAATTGTTTTATGTGTGGGAAATCTGTCACAAAAGTGTTGTAGAGTCTCCGTTTTGATGCGTAGTTAATGGCTTCATAGAATGCATGCGTACAGATGCCGATTGAAGCCCAGCCGAGATTGAATTTGCTAATATTGACTGTGTTGAGAGCAGTATCTCAAGCATCCGCGCCTTTTGAGAGGATGTCAGATTCATTTATGACGTAATCGCGGAGTGCGTAATAGCCCACATAATTCTGACTGCTGACGACGTTTTTCACTAAGTCGTAATTCTTCTTGCTGTAATTTGCCACAAAGAACACATAATCGCTCTTGTCCTTGACACCCGATATTCTTCCCTTGGGATCAGTTATTCTTCCAAAATTGGATACCATGGGAGCCACATTTGCGTTACCAATGTAGTACTTCTCGCCATTGGCTTTGTACGTCCCATCACGTTGCGGGATGAGCTTCATTTCCGTAGGATATATGTCCGCACCGTGATCCCGTTCGGAGAGACCAAAAGCGAATACAGCTCCATCCTTGAGAAGCTCTGCAGCCTTCTTCTTGATTGCTTCATTCTTGGTCATCTAGATGGGGCCAAGGCCAAGAATCGAGACCTGCCAGGTGTACCAGTAACACAGTCCGTAGAAGGCAAGAATTTCGTTGAATTCACAGTTTCTCCAAGTATCCCAGCGAGTATCTGCATCACCTTTATCAGCATATCCAGATGGGGTAAGAAGCGTGGAGAGGATTCTATCCTTCTTAATGAATTCGAGAAAGTCGGAATACCAGACTCTATTATGATCCATTTCTTTCAGCTTGGTTTTTCCTCTGTTCCCAAAGAACTCGATGGTTTTCTGCATAATATCTCTGGATCTTTCGTCTGGGTACTCGCGGCTGTGGTTTTTTGGATTTAGCAGGATCATGACCGATTAGTTGGCAGATGCCGTACATAAACACGTTGGAATGCCGCACGTTTTCACAATTGTTAAAGTAACACTCGCGCTACGAGTACTTGCTCGCAGACGTGGAGACATTTTTCTTAGACGAAGAATGAGAAATTCAGAAAGTGCCTTGAAGATCTTCGATTAGGTAACCCCTTCTTGCCCTTTCTCCTAGAGCTTTCTTCGAAGACAGCCTTCGTAGGATCTTAGGTAAGCTATATTAGATGAAAATACCATATCTTCCACCTAAACTGCGAGAACAAGTGAGGAAGAGAGGTAATTCAAGTTGGTAACATATGCTGACAAACCATGGTTGAAGCACTATCACAAGGGAGTACCGGCACATGTAGACATCCCTGAGATTTCCATACCTGAAATGCTAAACCGCACGGCAGCGAAAATCCCCGACAATAATGCAATCTACTTTATGGGGCGAAAGATGACGTACAAGGAACTGAAGGACCATGTTGATAGACTGGCGACAGCACTAGTAGACCTAGGAATCAAGAATGAGGACGTAGTTGCAATACATCTTCCAAACATACCTCAATTCATAATAACGTACTATGCCACCTTGAAAGCAGGTGCAAGAGTCACGTGCATAAGTGCACTTCTTACTGGACCTGAAGCCAAGTTTCAGTTGAATGATGCTGGAGCTAAAGCCGTAGTCACTATGGATGGGGCGCCACTCGGAATAATCAACAATATCAAGAATGAAACCAAGTTGCAACACATCATAGTCACAGCATTGATGGATTACCTGCCTGGGAAGCCAAGAAGACCCGTGGAGAAAGAGGGAGCCCACCAATTTCTGAATCTAATAACAGATCATGAACCAAATCCGCCTAAGCTGAAGATCAACCCAAAGGAAGAGGTTGCAGTACTGCAGTACACAGGCGGAACAACAGGCACACCTAAGGGCGCAATGCTCACCCACTACAATCTAGTCGCGAATGTTAACCAAGGGATTGCTTGGTTTGGTTGGAACTTTGCATTTGGAAAAGACACGTGCATCGTCAATCTACCCTTGTTTCACATATACGCGATGACAGCTTGCATGAATGTTCCAATCGCGTTCGGATGGTGTATGGCCCTCAACCCAGATCCAAGAGACTTACCTTCAGCACTTTCTGTGATAAAGAGCACGAAGCCGAGTTTCTTCCCTGGAGTTCCGACACTTTACATAAGACTTCTTCAGGTCAAGGGTCTAGAGAAATACTATGATGACCTGAAGTCTATCCGAGTATGCTTGTCTGGCGCAGCTCCCATGCCGCCTGAGGTTATGAAGCAATTCGAGCAAGTGACAGGAGGTACTGTCCTCGAAGCCTATGGCCTAACTGAGACTTGTCCCGCGACACATATTAGCCCCTCCAAAGAGGAGAGGAAGATCGGGTCAATTGGACCGCCCATATCCGACACCGATTGCAGGATTGTGGATATTGAGACAGGAACAAAGCTCATGCCAGTAGGTGAAGCGGGCGAACTCGCAATTAAAGGTCCACAGGTAATGAAAGGCTATTGGAATAGACCAGACGAAACAAGGAACCAGCTAAGAAAAGAGATCGTGGGCGAACCCGGTCCATGGTTGCTGACAGGTGATATCGCAAAGATGGATGAAGATGGATACTTCTACATAGTAGACAGAAAGAAAGACATGATCGATGTAAGTGGTTTCAAGGTGTACCCACGCGAAGTTGACGATGTTCTCTTCGAACACCCGTCAATTGCAATGGCTGCAGCAGTCGGAATCCCTGACCCGAGGACACCTGGAAGTGAGAGAGTAAAGGTCTTCATTGTGGTGAAACCAGGAGTCACTGAAGGCGAGGAGACAAGAAAAAGCATTATCGAGTTTGCCAAGCAGAGACTCGCTCCCTACAAGATTCCCAAGGAGATCGAATTCAGAAAAGAGTTACCGACAACATTGGTTGGAAAGGTTTTGAAGCGCCCTCTCAGAGAAGAGGAGAAGAAGAAAGTAAGCAAATGATGAGAGCCGTCTTGCTCACTTATTCTCCTTTTCTTGTGATATAAAGATCAGACGCATTGCCTAGCCCTCAATAAAGTCAGATGCCTTGTTGACGAGAGATCTCAGGTCAAAATGACGCGCCGATAACTGCGATTGAAGCAAGTCTTATATAAGAGGGAAGACCGCGCTCTTGATTGTGGCAGAGGTTCACGGCTGAGCTGGAGGGGATAAAGTACTGGATTGGTTGCAGCTCGTTGTCGTTGCAATTCTAGTGGCCGCTGGGGCCGCATCATCTCTAATTCTCGCTAAGGAGTTCTCTTCCAATCTTGTTCGTGATGGTAGAACTGAGTTGGATAGACCCAGTTTCCTCAGCGTTGCCATACCGTGTGCACTCTTGACCTCAATTATGTTCATGTGTTCTATTGGCGCTGTATGGCTATTTGTGGCTGGTTGGGAAGGGTTTGAAAAGGCTCTCTTGATATCCGCGGGCAGCGGGCTTGTAATGGGTGCCTTTATAGGAACACTATCCTACTTAGCGGGCATAGCTGGGCGCCGTCACTGGGAGAAAATAGAAATGGAAATGGATAAGATAATAAAAACGAAACGCCCAGTGCCGCAAAGAACGAAGAGGAGAGCCGCGTTCGGAATAATGGCGGTGGTCTTCGGCACACTAGTATTCGATGTCTTCGCCTCTGTCTTCAGCGCATACGAGCCGTTTTGGCATAGCATCTTTTTGCTTGAGGCGGTATTCTGGGGCGTGTTTGGTTTGCTTGCCTTGGTTCCGAGCTGGAGCTACGTTTCGAGCAATCCAATCAGTGACCCTGGAGTGAAGTTGTGGGTGATTGTTATGTTGGTCTCAGCTGCGATCCTCTTGTCGCTATACTTCGCCGTACCATTGATCATCTGAATGACGCGCATGCAAGCTGTCGAGATGGTCTCCTCTGGGATGTGGCTATCTTTTGGGGGCACCTTTTGTGCGACCCATCCAAGAGAGGTTCTTCAAATCTCCGAAATGTGTGTGAAATATCCTGTAGTACAAGAGTTCCTCCTTTGTGTTAAGAATCCAGCCATTCGGGAGCTTGCGCTCACGGCGAAACTCTTGGTCACTGATATGCCTTTCAGCCTCACGTTCCAACAGATTTGTGACTCCAGCCCCTTCCCAAAACTTCGCTTTGGTTCTGGTCAGGACACCGTCAGGGAGTGCACCGATCATTGCTCTTCGCAAGATCCACTTCTCGGTCTTGTCTTTCAGCTTGAACGCGGCAGGTATGCGAAAAGCATAGTCAACAACATCTGGATCTAGAAATCCAACGTGAGCCACTGTCCCATGAGCTGACGCGCAACGATCGACACGCTGAAGGGCAGTGTTGTGTAACCTGCTTGTGATATCAACCAATTCGTCAGGCAACACGGCGGGGTCTAGGGACTTAAGGTATTCGTAGCCTGCGAATAATTCGTCCCCGCCTTCTCCAGACAAAACAGCTGGCACGTATTTGGATGCAGCCCTAGCCACGAGATAGTTTGTGATGCTTGAGCGCACTAGGAGTGCATCAAATGACTCAAGATGATAGATCACTTCGGACAGAACAGAAAGAAGGTCATCGAGACTGACTTTGACCTCATGGTGTTCAGACTGAATGAAGTCTGCTACTTCACGCGCGTACTTTAAATCGGGCGCATCAGGCATTCCGGCTGCGAAAGTGTGAAGTGTCGACACGTGTGGGCGGGCAAGTGCAGCCATCGTACTAGAGTCTATGCCACCTGAGAGCCATGATCCGACCACACCTGCACGGCTGATAAACTTTTTAATTGAATCCGCCAGCCTGTTGTGGAGTTCCTTCGCCACATTATTCGGTTCGTCAGCAAGAGGTTCCCTCTTTTGCAGACTAAAGTAAGTGCTCCATTTGTTACCATCGTACCGCTGACCTGGCGGGAACTCTTTAACATCGAGTGTGAATGGAAGAAGTGACTTCACCTCTGATGCAAAGCACAGACTTCCACTTTCAGTTTTTCCGTAGTAGAGAGGTGCAACTCCCAACTGGTCACGGGTGATTAACAACTTGCCATTTGACACCTCTACACGCACATAATGCCCATCAGCTACCTCGTCTCGCACAATTCCCTCCTGCTTCAGATTCCTCATTTTTCCAGCTTCGACCGATGTCCACACGGCACCGAGGGTACAATGGTCATACTCTAGGATTGCACGACCAGCCTTGCCTCGGTGGCTGATTTTATCCAGCATATGCTCTACATCTGATCGCTTCCCGGATTCCAGAATTCCTGCAATACCACCCAACTAAAACATCTTCTCCTGCTCTATTCATCTTTCTAATTAGTTATCCAAAGATAGACTGATTTCGTAACATGCCCCATAAGCAAAGGTCGTTTGAGTTGTTATGACGCTATCCTGATACGAGTTCTCTTATCTGGCTGACTGTTAGTCCTGCAAGTCCAAGTCTGCTGGCGGTCCGTCCTTGACTCCAGAAATTGATGTGGAACATAACCGAGGCCAAATCAATTAGTGTTCTTGTTGTTGGCGTCGGAACCTTCAACATTTCACCTATGGATGCGAATGGAACAAGACCCGTTGGCACATCTTCAAGAATGTACCTGCTGCTGAGCGTCTCAGGAGCTCTTATCCCCTTGTATGACGGGGTATTCTGCAGCGCTTCATGAACAGTTTCAGCTTCCACGCCATAAGCTGATTTCAGCCACTCCAGAAGCGAACTTGCCCGAGTACCCAATGCCTTCGCCACTTTCAGTCGCTCCTGATCTACCGTCTCTATGACGCTACAGACGAATGGTGTAGCACCGTCGGTGTAGAAGTCATAATCACCTCTGGTTGACTCGATTCGCCCAGCGTTCAGCAGAGTTAGCGCTGGGTGAAGGACGGCACCCATGTTGTCTAGACTCGTCTCAAGAACATTGCTTGCCGCGACATACTGAGGATACGCTATGTTCAAAACCTTCAGCGCACTCTTGGTTTCAGTGGCAGGCAAAGCGGCTATTGGAACACGCTTCTTAACGCCAAATATCCTTGACTGAGCGGGCCCAACAGCGCGAGCGGCATATATCAACGTCTGCGCTTCGACTATCTTGACCTCCGCGGTGACTCCTTTCTTATCGAGGGCTCTTCTGAACTCGAGGGCTCCGCCTGTCCTTCCAGGGTTGAGAGCAACAATCTGTCCATCATGTAGGTGTGATCCGCAAATTTCGGCAATGTTTTCATGAGCATATGCTGGAACGACGACCATGACAACGTCCACGTCTGCGACTACCTTTCTTATGTCCGTTGAGACGATGTTAAGTCTTCCGAATCCTTCTATCGCGCCTTCGAGTTTTACGCCACCTTGTGCTCTAATCTCTGCTAGATTGTAGAACTCTCCAACCTCCTTGCGGTTGAACAGATTGGTTTCAAATCCCATGAGACCCAAGTGTCCAGCCATAGCTTTACCGCCTCGACCAGCGCCCAAGACCGCGAACTTGGGAAAGCTCTTGCTTGACATACGACATTCTCTCCAAACTTGTGAATTTACTGCTGAAGGTATTCCTTAAGTATTCTATCTATTCTGTCCTTACTTGAAAGTGGTTTGCCAGTCTCTCGTTCAACTGGGTAGCAAGCCCCATTGATGATGCGTGTTTCTATTGTGCCCTTGGCGATTTCGCTGCCCCTCAGTTGTGGCGCGTCTAAGAGTCCAATCCTGACCGCTCTACCTAGTGTCTGCGGGTCAGCCAAGGGATCTTCGACTTCCTCAGCGATCATCCTAATAGCGTCTAGCAAATCCCTTGCATCACTCAAGAGCTGGTTCTTCCTCTGCTGCACAACCGGGCCCATAGTGGCGTCTGGCAGTCCTTCTACACAGAGTCGCAAAACATGTCGTACGATCCTTGCACTTTCTATGATGTCTTTTGCAGTCGCAGCATGATCAGCCTCGCAAAAGGCGACCATGTGAACGATGTTGGGCTTCAATCGCATCTGAGCCATCACTGTCGCGGCCATATGTCCTTTCGCAGCGTCAAGGTTAAAAGGGTAACTTAACAAACCCGTTCTGGCTTGCCTATAAATAGTGAAGCTGTCATCGATCAATCCTTTCGTAATCTCTTGCTTCGCCAGCTGTTTTGCTAGATCCATTTCGAATGTCTCCCCTGGCGGTAAATTCGTCATACTAGTCTGGATGTAGCGTTTTACCCCCATCTTCTTTGCATTGTATGCACTCAGAAATTCGTCAGCCACAGCCACCGTGTCTGGCGCACTCCTTAGCTCAAAATGGTGCGGTTCGTTCAACTCGACGGGAATGTTCCTCTCTGCATGCCATCTTATCAACTCTTGGTGTTCTCTGATAGCTTCTTCAAGACCTAGCGGTCCTCGCTTGTCCAATTGGCTGAACCAGAACAATGGGATAGCAGCCCAAGCATTATGAATCGTCTCTTGTAGCATCTCTGCCATCCTGAATAAGTCACTAGTTCCTTGATAGCATCGCAGCAGTGGATAGTTGCCACATCGCGACGCCTCATAGAGAGCACGAAAGTCCTCCGGCTTGCGGAGTGGAACGCCGCCTGCACCGCTGGCCTTCGGATCCTGTCGCTCAGGGTGGAAGAAATTCTCTTGCGCATCTTGGTCGGGAGCCACAGAAATGATATCTATTACTTTTGCCATCGAAACTTGTCGCACAGCGTCGACAGTTTCCTCCAAGGTAGCCAGTCCCAAGTGCTGCCTTATCACGGGAAACGGGCTTCTCCATCTAATTCTATCAACAAGGTTGGAGGGATAAGATTCCTTGCCGATCTCGCCCACGTGCTCGCCGCGAACGTAACTTATGACCTCTTCTATGAACTCCTTACCATCAAACACTTTTTCAAATATGCCAATCTTTTTGGCTATTTCAGCCACTGCAGGCGTTCCCCCGAAAACATATCTTCGTCTTAGGAGACCTGCCTCTTTAAGGGCGTTCATGAAAGTCTCTAGATGATACTTGCCTGCGTCTGGTTGTAGCCGGTAGCTAACCGCGACCAGGTCGGGATCTGTTTCCTTGATCGCGCCAATAAACTCCTTGGGTGAGATGGCAGGACCAAGAAATATGGTCTTGTACCCCGCTTCCTTTTCAGCTAACCTCAGGAAATTGTAGACTCCAGCGACATGTACGTCCTCGCCCAAGGCGCCACCTAAGAGGACTTTTCTCTTCTCTTCAGACAACGCGTACCCTCCATTCAATTAGCAGAATACATACAAAAAGAGAAATGAAGGGCGAAATAAATACGTTACGATATCGCCACGTTGTGAGGCAAGAAGTAACCTGCAACATGAAGTTGAAACAGAGAGAATGCCTTTTTTAGACAGTCCGACTTCTACTGATGTGGATACGTTCTGGTCAAGAGGGAAATGCGTGGTGGTAGCTTGGAGGCATGCCTAATCGATTTTGGAAGTACTTTCACCAAAGTAATCATCGTTGACTTGGAGAAGCCCCGCATACTCGCGCGTTCCAGAGCTGTATCCACCGTCGACACCAATGTCATGATCGGTCTCAAGAATGCGCTCGCTCAGTTAGGTCTCTCAATCGAGTCGCTGCGGGGCCCTAGATTCCAGCACAAGTACTCTTGTAGCAGTGCCGCAGGAGGTCTCAAGATGATTGTTATAGGGCTAGTCCCAGAGCTGACTGCACTAGCCGGCAAGCGAGCTGCTCTCGGCGCAGGAGCCAAAGTTCAGAAAACCTATTCATATGAGTTGACGCCGACAGAAATGGAGCAAATCGCCAACCATTCACCAGATGTCATCCTGCTGGTTGGAGGGACAGACGGAGGAGATAGGAAGACCATCACTCACAATGCCAATATTCTAGCCAAGTCTCTGATCGATGTCCCGATAGTGGCAGCTGGGAACAAGGAAGCGTCTGAAACGGTCAAACGGATTCTTGAGTCCGGAAAGAAACATGCGGTGATAACAGAAAACGTCATGCCAGAACTTGGTGAGCTCAACACAGAGCCTGCTAAAGAGATAATCCGTAACGTGTTCATGGAAAGGATAATTCACGCAAAAGGGCTGAGCGAAGCCAAGGATCTCGTGGAAATCCTAATGCCGACACCCGCAGCAACTTTGATAGCAGCCAAGCTCTTGGCAGATGGCACGGAAGGGGAGAAAGGTCTGGGGGAAATACTGGTTGTGGAGATGGGTGGCGCCACGACCAACGTCTACTCTATCGCCACTGGAAAACCCAGCGGGTCAAGGGTAATCTGGAAGGGGCTAAAGGAACCATACGCCAAGCGAACGGTTGAAGGAGACCTGGGCGTAAGAGTCAGCGCGGTTTCTCTTGTTGAAGCTGCCGGCAGGAAGCTAATCCTTGATGAATTCAGACAGGAACTGGGCAATGACGCTAGCGTTGAAGTCGACAAGGAGGCTGAATTCCTATCCACACACATTGGGGCTATTCCAAGCAATCCAGAGGAATTCGCCATGGATACTTCCCTGGCGCGTGCAGGTGTTAGACTTGCCGTGGAAAGGCACGTTGGTTCAGTCAAGGAGGTTTTCTCCCCTGCAGGTCACTTCTATCTCCAAGTCGGAAAAGACTTGACAAACGTGAAATACGTAATAGGTACTGGAGGTCCCATAGTCTACGAGAATGCACGTCACATACTGGCGGAGACTCTCTTCGACGAGACGAATCCGCTACTACTGAAACCTAAGAATCCGGAGCTCCTCGTCGACGGGCACTATGTTTTCTGGGCCATGGGCTTGCTGTCGCAAGTAGCTCCCGGAGAAGCGATACAAATAATGAAGAGTTCACTGAAACCTGCATGAGATTGGTCGAGCTGGCATTTCCATGACGTAGGCATCAATGCGTGCCGAGGTTCTTGACACACTACACTCGAAATCTTATATAGTCGACTACAGTGATCTTGAACAAGATATTTATTCTTATTCGGAGATCTACTCCATTGTAGGATTGAGGTAGTTGAATGCACGCAATCGAGCCATCACAGGTTGCGCCATTCTTCTACTGATACAGTTCTTGGTAGTCCTGCCAGTCCAGATGCACATGGCTAGAGCTGACGCCGTCTCAGATTACCTAGTCAACATGCATTTAACTTATCAGCACGATCCAGTATCCACGATAACAGTAACATGGCAGACAACTTACTCCACACCAGGAGATATCGTCCGGTACGATACCTCTCCCAAAGGTGGAAACCCTTCATCATACAACATGCAAGCTACTGGTTCTCATCACACTTATGCAGGCGCTTCCGGCTACATCCATGACGTAGAGCTGACCAACCTTATTCCTGGCACTATTTACTACTTCGTCTGTGGTGGAACAGGTAACTTCAGTAGCGAGCGTTCCTTCAGGACAGCTCCAGCTGTTGCTACTGACTTCAGTTTCGTATTCGGTGGGGACTCCCGAACCAATTTAACAGCCCGCGCTCTAGTTTCGCAAGCGATGAGACACTTCAATCCTTCTTTTGTGATGCATTTGGGTGACATGGTTGACGATGGAACAGTTCAGGCGTACTGGGATCAGTGGTTCCAAGACGTGAATAGCAATTGGATTGGCGATGACGGCCTCACAATTCCCATTATTCCAACGCTGGGCAACCACGAGAATAACGCTACCAACTACTACGAACAGTTTGCACTGCCAGGCAATCACCAATGGTACTATTATGACTGGGGGCCAACTCTGCGCATGATAGTACTGAACGATGAAGCCCTCGCGTCACAAATCTCGGGAGACGAAGTGACTTGGCTGAATAATGTCCTGAATTCGACTCCAATTGGCATGTGGAAGATTGTGATGTTTCATAGAAACGTTTACTACTCTGGAGGGCATGCAGGCGCAACGGATATTCTGCAATATTGGGTTCCGATCTTCGACAAGTATCACGTGGACTTAGTTGTGCAGGGCCACACCCACAACTACCAACGGACCAAGCCTATGAACAATAGCGTCGTCGTATTCTCTTACCGTGTGGGAACTATGTACGTGACTGCTGGCGGATGGGGAGCGCCAATCAATAGCTATGTTCAACAGTCGTATAGCGCATACGGAAGCGATGTTTACCACTTTGTCTTAGTGAATATCTACAAGAACGGCTCACTGCACCTCGAAGGAAAAGACGTGAATGGTATAACATTTGATTCCGCCTGGCTTTACAGCCCGCTGAAATACTGGGACTTTCAAAACGGTATGTATGTGCGCGTGCGAGATTCAAACATTACCGAATCACCGCTTCTAACTGATAGCAACCTAACTCTGACGGTATCAGCTCCTGTTGGAAGAAGTAGTACCGTGCAAGTATACTGTGCTAATCGGGGCTCTCCTCTGAGCGTCTCTGGGCTTTCCGGGTGGAACTACGATGACAGCACTAATCTCCTGACGGGCACGGTCGTCCATACTAATCAGATTGTCGCCGTGTTCATCAGTTGGGTAAATACTTCAGGGCCGGGACCAGGTCCAGGGCCTCAGCCTGAAGCCGGGTCGCTTATGATTTTGGAGTACGCGCTTCTTGTATCATTGCCTACGGGTATTTTCATCTTAGTTCTCGTCGTGTATGCTAAGGATCGGAGACACTCCGGTAGGTCCCGTTGATTCAGCTTTTACCTGCGGGTTGGATCGGGAAGGGATACTCTGCAAACATTTTAATTACTCTTCGCGGTAGACATACAATGTTGCAAAAATGCAGGGGTTTCTTAGTTCTTGCCGATAAAGAAGGAAAACGAATGGCAACGAATAGCCGAAGACGACAAGGAGGATCTTTGGTGGGAAGAGGTGCTGAAGAGCATCGATTCCTCAAGATTCTCCAAGTTATTTCGTAACATGGTTCTGATAACAGGACTGCTTCGCCTGCGTGAAGGTGGTGAAGCAGCGATAGGCGACTTAGAGACAATAATTAGAGAAACGGACAAGTTCTCAAAACGGATAGGTTCGGCAAGGAACCGCCATCCAGAGGCCAAGATACTCCAGCAACTTGAAGGTAACTTGACAGAATTCTCATACCGAACAGACACTTTCCACAAGGCTCTACTCGCAAGCGAACTCAGAGGAGAACTCGAACTTCTCTCATTATCTCTGTTACTATCTCGGTCCTCTTCGCCTGAAAGCAGGGCGCTGAGAGTCAAGTTTGCCAATCGGCTTGTAAGACTTGCTCGCAAGATCAAGCTCGGAGAAGAGGAGCTGAAGAAAGTGAGCATACCGTCGTCAGTCTCTCCGACTCCCAGTGAACATCACAAGGAAGAAAAGGGAGACCAAGACTAGCATAGCGCCAGAATGCTTGGTTAGGGCAAAGCAGAAAACCTGATTGGTAGATTCGGTTGTCAAGCTAGCACTATTATATAAGGAACAGCCCCACATACTCTCCAATCAAAAATCCGTTTCTCAGAGAGAGGGGACAATGGAAAAGAATCCGTTAAAGTGGCCAATAAGCTGCATATCAGGCGTCTTGGTCATAGTTTTATACTGTGCATTTACATTCCTGTCGTTGGCGCTGTACCCTGGGCCATTCAACATAACAGTGAACTATCTAAGTGACTTGGGCAGTTCAGTGTTCAATCCGAGTGGAGCTGTATTCTACAACGTTGGCATCATTCTCACAGGCCTAGCTCTTTTCCCATTCTTCATAGGTCTTAACAAGTGGTATACCAAAGAACAATGGAGAAAGATTCTTCTGCTAGCCACCCAACTGATCGGGGTGGTTGAAGCATTTTCCTTGATCATGATCGGAGTTTTCCCGGAGACATCTGTGGACGCTCATATTCTCTGGTCCGATATTCAATTCATACTTAACCTACTAGTGCTTCTTGTTGCTGATCTCGCGCTGATTACGCATCCGAAATTCATCAGGCCCATCGGCTACTATGGTTTCGTGGTGGCTGCGATCCAGATCTTAACGCTCGCCTTGATCTTCATGGGCAACAGCAGTTCATTGGTAGAATGGTTCACCGTTTTCACGACGCTTGCCTTCGTAGGCTTAATAGTGATCAACATGTTCAAAGGCTTTTCTAGCAAGGCTCGTTGAGACACATCCTTACCCCTTTTTCTTGCGCACGCACCCCTGCTAGAATCTCAAACGAGTTCCTTGCAGACTCCTTATTCATGTTGCCACTTGCTCTAATTAGCGGGGAAATACTATATTAGGAAGAAATGTGCAAACTGGTCTACCAGCAAATCCGTTCAATGGAGAGATAACTAAAGGAGGATCCAAACATGGAAGTGCTTGACAGATTGAAGTGGCCGCTAAGCAGCATCGCAGGCATCTTTGTCATATTGTTCTACTGCATCTTCACATTAGTGTCCGCTGCAATGTTCCATCCAAGTTGGAGTCCCTGGCCCTACTTGAGCGATTTTGGAAATTCCGCGTACAATCCAAACGGCGCAATCTTCTACAACTTGGGCTGCATCCTCACAGGAATAATACTGTTCCCATTCTACATAGGCCTCTACAAATGGTATACTAAAGAACAGTGGAGAAAGGTTCTCATAATTGTAACACAAATAGTAGGCATGGCCTCGGGATTCGCATTAATAATGATAGGCGTGTTCAATGAGGACTTCGGGGCACCGCACATTCTCTGGTCTGACATCTTCTTCTTCTTAAATCTCTTAGTTCTAATCTTCGCAAATATCTCGTTAATAACCCATCCAAAATTCATCAAGCCAATTGCCATCTATGGCTTCATTGTTGCAGTGATAAACC
>JAHPYV010000215.1 GCA_019058495.1 Promethearchaeati archaeon | reverse complement strand
GCGTGGAGCGTTAAAGAATGTAGCACATCAGCTATTGCAGTAATGCCTGCTTGTATTTGCATTTCGCTAAAAGCGAAGTATTCACCAAACCAGTCGGTTACGTTTTGCCAGCTGTCTTGGAAACCGTTATTCATTGCGCTGGCCGTTAGCCAACTCTGAGAATGCCAGTATCCGCCAGCTGAGTAGACGCCAATGCCCAGCGATAGCGAGGCGCCATATGGGTCGACTAACTCTAGGCCACGCGCCGTGAACTTTGGGTGGAATATACTCTTGTTATAGTTATTTGTGGCAGCGTTTACCTGTGCCTCGTAATTGCTCGCATGGCTTGGAATGGGGTCGTTGATCACATGCGCCCAGGAAGCCAGATCGGCAATGTAGTGGCTCATTGCACCCGCGTACCATGCTGCCAAGTCATATGAGCCGTTCAATAGGCAGGCTATGGCTTTCTGGTATTCCTCAAGGGCGCGGACGGAAGACGAGTTATCGATGCAATCCTGATCAAATGTGCCATTGTAGTAGTTATGGTGCTTCTCTATATCTCCGTACCCTATTCTTCCTCGGTATGATACATTACTGTATTCGGGAGCTTCGGTTCCATACAGAAAGACATTCTTGTTTTGCCTAAGCCAATATGATTCATTCGAGGGCAGGTAGTTCATTGCATGTTCTGCCATCCAATCAATGGTGCCATAAGGAATATGGTTCGGATCGCTGCTATAACTACAGGACCATGCGGAAACAGTGTTTCCCATGCTCAAGGTGCTATAAGCAAAAATGAATACTAATGCAATGCTGAGCATTTTGAGTCTAACCTTATTTTTCAAATCAACGGGACTCCTTTTCGGGGGGATTTTGGATCAAGCCCAGTTTTAACAGCCTGTTCTCGATATGAAGCTTTCTGCATGATTCGTGTGGATAATCATGACTTACGAGCATTACCATGGAAAATTCGCAGCAGGGACTTAAGATGACTACCTTAACTTCGCAATATCGCAGTCTATTACTTTCTGTCTTTCAGCCTGTAGAGAAACCTCAGTCCGAACCAGATTTCGTCCACAGCAATTATCTTGACATCAACTATGATCAACAAAGTAGATAACACAGTGATTAGCAACTGTTAAAGAGAAGCCAGCCAATGTTCACGAGAGGTGATTTGATTGGTAGTTAATGTTAGCCTGGCGGTGAGTTTCAAGTGCCTTGAATGCGGGAAAGAGTACCCTCTAACAGAATTTGTCTACTCATGTAGAGCATGCTCATCGAAGGGAATGTTTCGTGGTTCACTTGACATCGAGTACGACCTTGAGGAAGCAAAGTCCAGACTAAGCAAGGAGACTCTTGAGAATAGGAAGACTCCCTTCTGGAAGTATAAGGAATTGCTGCCAATCGCAGACGAGTCCCACATCGTCACCTTAGGTGAGGGGAACACACAGCTCATAAAAGCGGATAAGCTTGGCTCATCCATAGGAGCGAGCAACCTGTTTCTGAAGAATGAAACGCGTAACCCAACATGGAGCTTCAAAGATAGGGTTTTCACTGTATTGGTTTCGAAAGCGGTTGAGTACGGTTACAAGACTATTGGTCTGGCGTCTACAGGGAATGCTGCTGCTGCCGCCTCCGCATACGCGGCGAAAGCAGGAATAGATTGTTACATTTTTGTGTCAGAAACAACTTCAACGGCGAAAATAACGCAGATGCTCATGCACCAAGCAAAGGTAGTGAAAATAAAGGGAGGACTAACCGAAGCCGGATCAGTTTCCACTGAGGCATGCAAACAATTCAATTGGTTCCA
The DNA here is from genome assembly GCA_019058495.1 of Promethearchaeati archaeon. GTDB lineage: Archaea > Asgardarchaeota > Atabeyarchaeia > Atabeyarchaeales > Atabeyarchaeaceae > JAHPYV01. Next base: position 2,633 of record JAHPYV010000215.1, on the reverse strand, counting down.
TGTCACAACTGGAAAATCAATGCAGCCATTCTCAACCGAAGGACCCAAAACCCTCGCTTATGAGATAGCTGAGCAACTGAACTGGGAAATTCCAGACAACATTATTGTCCCAGTTGGTGGAGGGGACACTTTCGGAGGAATCTGGAAAGGATTCAAGGATCTGAAGGAGATCGGCTTAACCAATAAGCTGCCTCGCATGGTATTGGCTGAGGCCGAAGGAGCACCACTCATAACAAAAGCATTTCGAGAGAAGAAGCAGTATTACCAGGTCCCACCAATTGAGCCACATACAATTGCTGCAGGCATCAAGGTCGGGATCATAACGGGTCCATGGCCACTTATCGCTTTGAATGAAAGCCACGGACTCGCAGAGACAGTCTCAGATGACGAAATAGTTGAAGCCGAGAAACTAATGGCTGTCAAGGAGGCATTGTTCTCAGAGCCGGCTAGCGCAGCCCCAGTAGCAGTTCTAAAGAAACTTCTGGATAACGGGAAAATAGGCAGAGACGAAAGCAACGTCTGCATAATAACTGGTAGTGGTCTGAAGGATATCGACCCCCTTGAAAAGTATCTCGAAGCGCCTCCAATGATAAAGCCAGACATCAGAGCGCTAAAAGCCTTATTGGAACAGCAAAAACAATAGGAAAGTGAAGGGGATAACCCGAATTCTCTAAGTTCTCTTTTTCCCTAGCGCGCGGGATTTGTTCTTAGCCTTGGTTCTGAACTGATGTTAAGTCTTGGGTTCCTTTGAGTTTCTGAAGTCTATTGATCGTTTCTTCTGCTTCCCTCATGACTCGTTCCACAAGGTCCCCTACAGTGGGTATGTCTTTCACTCTGCCGCTACATTGTCCGCACAACATTATTCCTTTATTGATGTCTCCGTCTTTTTCGGCAAGCGGCCACCTGGGCAGCTCCCAGCTCCGTATTCTGTCCTCTGAAGTACCTTTTGCGATGAGCGCTTTCTGCTCCATCACGTACTCGTTCACCAGGTGCCTGGCCGGGCCGAACATACCCAAGATTACTTCGGTATCGGTTTCTTTGGCTTCCATGATCTTCTTCTTGTAGTTCTCGTGGAACTCGCATTCCTTTGTGTTGATGAACCTTGTTCCCATCTGAATTCCCTGCGCACCCATGGCAAGCGCTGAAGCCAAGCCTCTTCCATCACAAAAACCACCTGCAGCAATGACCGGTATCTTCACCGCGTCTACTACTGCCGGGATAAGGACGTTGGTATGGACGGGCGTCGGCGACACATGTCCGCCAGCTTCGTAGCCTGACGCAATCACGGCGTCACAGCCAACTTCTTCAGCTTTCTTGGCATGGCGAACAGTTGGAACCACGTGCATAACCTTGAGACCAACATCTTTGAATTTCCTCGTGAATATCGTCGGATCACCTGCAGAAGTGATAACAGCCTTGAGCTTTCTCTTAACTTCAGGGTCGTTCTTGACCTGGTCGACAACCATATCAGCTAACTTGTACGCGTCAAGCATAAGCTGCAATTTCGCAACTCTGATGTTTAGAGCGAAGTTTCCTTTGGCCGCCTTCTTCACGACTTGAATGTCGTTCTTCATTTTGCTAACTGAGTCGATCACCGTGTCTTTTTCCTCGAGTATTCCTGCATGGCTGATTGTGCCGAGTCCTCCGGCATCGGAGACCGCAATCGCCAACTTAGTTGTTACGAAAGGACCCATTGGAGCTTGCAAGATAGGGTACTTGATGTCGAAAAGCTCGCAGATTTTCGTTCGAATCATGTCTGATCAGCACCTCAACCGATTCATCTGAATATCCTATAGATCGATCCCTCAGTTTCTACCCTAAAATAATTGCGTTTTCAACGTGGAAGTGAAATTGAGTCAGCGACGACCGCAGATGCTTCATGACTTAAGTGCAAGTCGCCTCATGAAAGGTTCCAAAGCAGATTGTGTTTTTGAGGGTGTTGTCTTTCATTTGTTTAGTTGTTTTCTTTGTTTACGGTAATTTGGAGGTTTTTTTCTATCGTTCGGTGACATAAATTCTTAAATCATTCAGATGGGTAGAAAGAAACTAAGGCACTCGCTTTATCCTGATTCCTTTTAGAGAAAGGGGGCGCTAGAAAGCAAATGGCTGAAGAAGAACTCCCGAAAATCGTAACTTCTATTCCCGGTCCGAATGCTAAGAGAATTGTTGATGCTGACACCAAGTTCATAGTGAAGTCAACTAAGACTGGTCCAGTCGTCGCAAAACGTGCATATGGCACAGTAGTCGAAGACGTTGACGGAAACAAGTTGATCGACTTCACAGTCGGAATCTCAGTCTGCAACATTGGTTACTGCCACCCTAAAGTCACCGAGGCAATTAGGGAGCAGGCTGGGAAGCTGGTTCATTACGCAGGTCAGGACTGGTACTATGAGGAGCAAGTCAACCTTGCAAAGAAACTCACTGAGATAACCCCTGGAACATTCTCGAAACAAGTCTTCTTCTCAAACTCTGGGACTGAAAGCAACGAGGCTGCAATCAAACTCTGCAAGTTCCACCAGAAACGACAACAGTTCATCTCTTTCGTAGGCGCGTTCCATGGAAGAAGCATCGGTTCGGTGTCTCTAACAGCTTCCAAGCCTAATCATAGAGAAGGCTTCTTCCCAATGATGCCT
>JAHPYV010000214.1 GCA_019058495.1 Promethearchaeati archaeon | reverse complement strand
AAAAATCTGCTATTCCTAGGTTTCTTTGTGACACTGTAGAGGCATCTCGTGAAATCCTTATGCCGATCCTTGAGCTCGGCAGGAAAAGTGTCAAGGTCGTCATAATCTGGTTCGAGTAACTCCTTTGATCTGAGGAGGGTTACCCTTGCAGCCGATGCTTTCCCATAAACTCTCTCTTCGCCTTCGAAACCAGCTACTCTACTGCGAGGAACCTTGACCTCAACTTGGCTTGCTCCTACATCCAGAAGATCCGAGATTCGGTCCCTCACTCTGTCAATCTTGGGTTCGTCATCATCTTTGTCCTCGATAACAGCTACAAAATACTGGCTCGGCTTTATGTATTGAAGTTCTTCCTCAACTATTTCGGTGGCTTCCCTAACTTCCTTGATTTTTTCGTCATTGACCTTACCAATTGCCCTAATCATCAGTCCCGGGGCTGGGAATGGGTTTACATCGGCTAGCCTGGGTGGCAGGTCAAGTTTCTGCGCGGCCTCAAGCAGTTGGCACCTATCCAGAGAACTTAGTGGCTCCATTAATTGCGCTGACCTCCTAGACGAGGAAGATGCTCTGAACTCACCCGGCATTGCGTTTCCTGTTGCGCTTGTTCCCAACGCTATTAGCCCTGCTCCTTCTTTTTCAGCCAAGTTCTGCAGAAGACCCCAAAAAACCTCATAGAATATCTTTCTTTTCTCGGCAGCTGTGTCAACACGTTCAATAGGTTTCATAAACTGCTTTCTCGCGTCTACTGTCTTCAGGTTGAGCTTCAATGGAGCTCTTGTCAGTGTTTCCTTAACTCGTTCAACCTCGTTTTTTCTCATGAACCCAGTGTCGACAAAAAATGGTATGATCTTTGAGCCTCCTGTTGCCTTGAGAACAATTGTTGCCATGACGTTACTGCAAAGTCCTCCACTGCATGCAAGGAGGATACTTTCTCCCCGAATTGAGTTATTGACTTCACTCAACTTGCTACGTATGAATTCTGAAGCATCAAATCTTTCAGCCAAGCGCTTCAAACCCCCCGATGAGCATCAATCAACGCTCATGAAAACGCAACAATCTTCTAGTTCCAAAGTGGATGTCATATAATTAAGGATGTAGGTCTTAATGTAACCTAACTAAAGAAAACACCCAATAATCAAGAAACGAAGGCAAACTTTAAAGATTGAGCTCAATACACCATTACATATGTTCCCTTTCGACGAATGCTCGAACGAAAGGTACTAAATTATTCTTATTTATAGCTCCGCTACATATAGTTGGCTTAGAGAGTTCAAGGTTGGATGAACAATGGCATCTATCAAAGTCACCGACATCACACTGAGAGTTGCCGGAGAATCCGGCGAAGGAATAATAACAACAGGCGAAATCCTAACGCTTGCTGCCACAAAACTGGGCTTGAACATGTGCAACTTTAGAACATATCCTGCTGAAGTTACCGGAGGTCAGAGCCTATACCAAGTAAGACTCGGTCTTGAGAACAATTTGTCACCATGGGATTCGATGGATATCTTGATCGCGTTTGATGCTACTTCGTTCAATGCGCATATCAAATCCCTACATGACAGAGGCTTAGCCGTTTATGATCCAGACCTTCACTCACCTTCTTCTGAAGCTAGACCTTCGTTTAGTTTGTATGGTTTACCTATGACTAGCATATCCAAGGAAAAAGTTGGGGTTGCAAGAACTAAGAACATGGTTGCCCTTGGAGCAGCAGCGAATATACTCTCTATACCGCTTGGAATCGTCTCTGGCCTCGTTCAGAAGCGATTCAAAGGTGTCGAGAAGAACATTGATGCCCTCAAGCTGGGTTTCGAACACTCGGAAAAGAATTCCCCGATAAGATACGAATTCCCCAAGCTGAAGATCAGTCCAACCAAGATATTTCAAAACGGGAACATAGCTATTGCTCTCGGTGCGATAGCAGCTGGATGCAGACTCTACGCAGGCTACCCAATCACACCTTCAACAACTATAATGGAGTTTCTATCTCGCGAACTCCCGAAGTTTGGTGGAGCAATGTTCCAAACAGAGGATGAGCTTGCTGCGCTTTCAGCTGTGATAGGATCTTCGTTTGGAGGTGTCAAATCTATGACAGCGACGTCAGGTCCAGGCTTCTCTCTCATGGCTGAGACCCTTGACCTAGCTTCCATGGCTGAAATACCCGCTGTAATAGTCGATGTCCAGAGAGCTGGTCCAAGCACAGGTATGCCTACGAAAACCGAGCAAGGCGACCTTAACGCAGCCTTGTACCAGGGGCATGGTGATGCACCCCGAATCGTACTTGCGCCGGCGAATGTTGAAGACTGTTTCTACTTGACAATCAAGGCCTTCAACCTGGCTGAAAGATTGCAGATGCCTGTAATACTATTGTCTGAACAATCGCTGTCGGATCGTGGCGAGATGATTGAGAAGCCCGATCTCTCGAAAATTCAAGTTGAAAACAGGTTGAGACCAGACTATGCAAGGGTTGCAAGGACAGGTAGCTATAAGAGGTATGAGGTAACGAAAGATGGTGTTTCGCCTATGGCGATCCCGGGCGACAAGTATGGCATTTACATTTCAGAAAGCCTTGAACGATTAGAAAATGCGACATTCAGCTACGAGCCTGAATCTCATCAGATGATGATGGCCAAACGACTTCTGAAACTCAAGAAAGCAGAGGATGAACCAAACATGACGAGAACTTTCCCAGCCGGCAATAAGAAAGCTGACCTTGGCGTGGTAAGCTGGGGACCCTCTGAGGGAGCAGTGAGGGAAGCAGTAGCTAAGGCAAACGTGGCAGGCAAGAAAGTCTCCTCCCTGCACGTTCTTATGCTGTCACCCTTACCCGTCAAACAGATCAAACCTTACCTAGAAAGTGTGGACAAAGTCATTGTGGCTGAGTTGAACGCGACCGGTCATCTTTCGAACTTGTTAACAAAAACATTCCTAATGAACTTGATACCCCTTCGGAAGACGACTGGATTACCATTTACGACAAATGAAGTCTACGAGAGAATAATGGAGATGGTTCCATAGACGGACTATTGTAGGAGACGACAACAAAATGGAGGAAAAAGAAAATTGACCGTAGCACAGCAGAAATTCTCTCCCTCTGACTATAAGAGCGATATAAAGCCTGTATGGTGCGCGGGTTGTGGAGACTATGGTGTATACACCGCACTCACAAACGCATTGAGCTTGAAAGGCTACAATCCGTGGGAGGTTGCCTTGATTTCAGGAATAGGTTGCGCAAGCAGAACCCCAAGTTTTCTGAAGGTATATGGCTTTCACACAGTTCATGGAAGAGCTCTAGCAATCGCCACAGGCTTGAAGATTGCTCGACCAGACCTTCACGTTATCGTGGCCGGAGGCGATGGAGACGGCATATCCATAGGCGGAGGACATTTCATACACGCATCGAGGCGCAACATTGAGCTATCGTACATAATGATGAACAATTCGATATATGGACAGACAAAAGGACAAGCATCCCCCACTACCCTCGAGGATGCGGTCACAAGAAGCACGCCGTACGGAGCCTTTGACAAACCTCTGAACCCTTCGGCGATTGCTATAGTTGCAGGTGCGAGTTTCGTAGCCAGAGGATTTGCAGGTAACCCCAAGCAGTTGACTGAACTTATTGTGAGAGCATTTGAGCATAAGGGGTTCGCATTTGTGGAAGCCATTAGTCCTTGCGTCACTTTCAACAACACTTACAGTTCTATCAAAGCCCGCGCCAAGAATATAGAGGAATCGCATAGTGTAACTAACAAGATAGAAGCATTAGATCTAGCTCTTAGAGAGAACCCGCTCTACTTTGGGCTTCTATATGATGTTCAGATTCCAACAATGAACGAGAAGATAAGAGCACTAAATGAAAAGATGAAAGGCAAAACAACCTTGGAACAACTCCTCACTAGTTCAGCATGAACCCAAGCAACCGCATCTGTTTTTGTTTTTGGAGTCTTCATTCTACGATCTAGCTTTGGCGCAATGCCTTAGGGAGTTCAGGAATATTCTTAGGAGAAATACCGCCTATCTTAAGTTGAGACGAATCACGATGAAAGGAAATATTATTGTTCGCCATATCAAACCGCAGGAATTAGACGCGTTAATCAAGCTTTATACTCACCTTCATAGCAAAGACACCCCTCTCCCAGAGAAACCTGAATTAGATGTCTTATGGGCGAACATTGTTTCGAATCCCCTCTTGCACTACATTGTTGGAGAATTGAACAGTGAAATCGTTTCGGCGTGCACCCTCGCGATAATCCCCAATCTCACCCGAAGCGCCCGCCCGTACGGGCTGATTGAAAATGTCGTCACGCATGCCGACCATCGCAATCGTGGATATGGGACTGCGATCCTCCGTTATGCTCTTCAGGTAGCGTGGCAGATGAACTGTTAAAGTAATGCTCCTCACGGGGTCAAAAGAAGACAGCACATTCCGATTTTATGAGGGCGTGGGATTCAAGCGAGGGA
>JAHPYV010000213.1 GCA_019058495.1 Promethearchaeati archaeon | reverse complement strand
AAGGAATAGTCATACACGTGAACGAGCCGGTCATAGGAAGAACACCTTTAGCAGCGAAGACTTCTTCGAGCGTCTCAGATGCTGCTTGGAAAACGGCTTGGTCTCCTTCCCAATTGGGAATCTTATCTGCGTAATCATCTTCAAACCTGGCAATGAATGCTTCTAGTCTTCGCCTGCATTCCTGTGGCACCTAACACGATCTATTGCCTATGGGCTTGATCATTCTATCAAGACATCTTCCTTTGGAATGATCCAAGCTTTAAGAGGAGCAATGAGGATAACTTGTGATATCGACGATTCTGCTGAGTTATCCTTTATGGAGAGTGAGCATTGGTTGAAAGTTCTGCGAATCAACCTTAGCAGGAAGCACTATTCAAGTGCTGAAATAGATCAGGGTCTCGTGAACACGCTGATTGGTGGCAAAGGTCTGGGAACTTGGTTTCTTCTCAATACAATTAACGAGAAAGTTCAACCCTTTTCCCCTGATAACAAACTGATCTTTGCTGTCGGTCCAGGTACGGGTACGAAGTTCCCTACAGCAAATCGCTATGGCGTTTTCTTCAAGTCACCTCTTACAGGTATTCTTGGTGAAAGCTACTCGGGTGGTCATGTCGCTCATAGAATGAGAGCTACAGGCCAAGAAGTCTTCATAATAGAAGGAAAACGTGATGTACCAACTTACCTAGCGATCAGTGATGGGTATGTTGAGTTCAAAGATGCGAGCTACCTGTGGGGGCAGGACACCTTTGCTACCGATGACGTGTTGAAGAAGGATCTAGGAGAAAAGGATCTTGGCATCGTATGCATAGGTCCGGCTGGCGAGAATCTGGTTCGCTTTGCACTCATAGAGAATGATTACTGGAGGAGCGCTGGCAGATGCGGCGCCGGAGCCGTAATGGGATCAAAGAACTTGAAAGCTATTGTTTTTGAAGGTGACGTGAAACCCGAGGTATACGATCAAGAACTTTTCACGATGGTTGTAGACGAAAGTCTCACGTTGATCAAGCACACGGAGTCGACGAACAAGACATACAAGGAGTACGGAACACTTGCCATGCTTGATGTGGTGAACGAGGCTGGAGTGTTTCCAGTAAGGTACTGGAGCGAAGGGGTATCCAGAAACGTCGACAACATGAACGGCACAGCTATGAGAGAGAAAGTTCTGGTAAGCTCAAGAGCCTGCTGGAACTGCCCAATAGCCTGCGGAAAACTCTGCGAGGTGCGTGAAGGCCCGTATAAGGGAATGAGAGTTGAGGGACCAGAGTATGAGACGGTCTACGCTTTTGGAGGTCTGTGCGACATCGGTGACATCGGGTCAATAATGGCTATCAATGATTACTGCGATAGAGCAGGAATAGACACTATTTCAGCCGGCAATGTCGCTGCCTTCGCGATAGAAGCTGAGAAAAGGGAAAAGATAAGCACAGGGCTGAACTTGGAGTATGGAGATGCCCAGAAGGTAATCAGGCTGCTAAATATGATCACAAGACGTGAGGGAGCTGGAGATATTCTGGCTGAAGGAGTTAGGAGGGCGTCCCAGAGACTTCAGCTAGCTGAGCTGGATATTACTGTCAAGGGACTCGAATTGCCTGGTTATGATCCTCGAGGAGTAATTGGCATGGGGCTAGGATATGCGGTGTCATCACGAGGAGGATGTCATCTTCGTTGTACAGTCCAAGTACCCGAGCTCCGAGGCAAACTCGATCGATTTGACTACGATCAGAAACCGCAACAAGTTGTTGACCTCGAAAACCGCTACGCGATATTTGACAGTTTGATAATCTGTAGGTTTATGCGTGACATAGTCAGCTGGGAAAGAATGCCCAAACTCATGAAGGCGCTCACCGGAGCCAACCTGACCGAGGAGAGACTCAAGGAGATTGGGAACAATATCGTGACTCTCGCGAGACTGTTCAATGTAAGAGAAGGAATCACATCAGCAGACGACACTCTACCTAGAAGATTTTTCGAGCAACCCCTGTCGGAAGGGGGAACCAAAGGAAAAACCGTGAATAAAGAGAGATTCACGAAGATGGTCAAAGAATACTATAGGCTTAGAGGATGGAATTCAAATGGTATACCGCGCGCTGCGATGCGTGAAAAGCAACAGCTAAGTATAGAACGGCAAAAATAAGAGAGGAAAGGTTAGCTGTCTCAGGCTCGTTGGAATTCAGTATGCCGTCTGACTGGCTATTTCTTTTTCTTCTTCCCTTCCTTGTACTTCTCTATGACATCGCGGACTTCCTTGGCTCCATCAGGCAGATTCTCCTTGGTCTCCACTTTTTCCAGTTGCTGCAACTGTTCGTCCAGCGTATCCATCTCGACTTCCTCTATGCCTTCTTCAGGTTTCTCTTTGCCTTCGACCGCCTGCAGCTCCTGCTTCAACGCCGCACTTGTTTCAGGTGAAGGAGGAGGTGGAGCCACCTCCACACCAGCTTCGGCCTCCTCTTCCTCGGAAGGCTTCCGCTTTCCAAAGGATTCCACTCTAGCCGTCATGATTCCTGCAATTGCTTCCTCCCTCGACTTCAATGCGACAGGCGTGGCTTGCTCGTGTTCACCTTTATTGATGAGTCCTAGGGTCTCATTGATCTTCTTTATTATGAATGGCATGCGTGCTCGTCTTATGAGCATCATGGCAGCTACACCGGCTATGACTATGCCGCCTCCGCCAAAACCCACAAAGGCCAACGTGACTATGCTGAAGCCAGGTGGAGGAGCTTTCACATTCACCGTGAAGAGGACTATCTGCGAAGCATAGCCAGGAGCAGCCGCCGTGAAGTTCAACGTGAAGCTACCCGCATCACGCGCCTCTAGCGACACCATGTATAGTCCATCAGTACCCGTCACCGGCAAAACATAAGCGCGGGGGCCAAACTCATTTCCAGTAGATGTGAAAGTAATGTAGTTCTCCATGCCGCCTACGGGTACACCATGGTGGGTATCATTAAACCACAGGTAGATCATCAGCGTCCCGCCCTGAGGAACAGTCGCATTCACCCCGAAGACAGGAGACCCCCCAGACAAAACGGAATACGTTGAGAGCACAGTGGGTAGTCTGGTAATATGAAGAAGCAGTGTTGCTGAGCCGTCGCTGTACCTAGTCTTGTTCGTGCTGATAGCGATAGTGTAGTCACCGACAACCTGCCCTGAAGGAATCGCCAAGTTGTAGAGCCCAGGAGTAGCCGACTCACCTGCTTGAGTATATATCCCTAGCGCCGACACGGAAATCGTCGCCCCCGATATGGACCGATTGTTATGCGTATCATTGTACCAAAACGTGAACACATCGCTATCCCGGTAGAAAATGGTTGTATCCCCGCTGAAAAGCCGCAGTGTGGAGGGTATGTGGAGTATTTGCAAAGTAACAGTTATGTCGCACATACCATAGTCGTTCACGAAGCTGCTGTTCGCCTGCCCGTGTACGAAGATCTGGTAGTTACCAGGGGTCTGGTTTGTGACGGTTCCCGAGAAAGTAAGATTGTATAGCCCTGGAATGCCAGATACGGCTGCAAAAGCCCCTGAACCGAGAACGTTACCACCTGACGACGTATAAGAAACTGCGGCGCCAGCGATGCCCACAGGCACCCCGGTGTGAGTATCATTATACCAGACCAAGACCGATTTGAAGTCCCCAGGATATGTGCTCGTCACGTTAGTCGGACTGACTACGCCTCCAACTTGAGACGCGCCCGTCATCCTGGTAGTTAGCTTCATTATTTGTACGTGCAGCGGAATGCCGCCGGGATCCGCGTAATTCGCCTTATTCAAATCTAGATTTATCGTTGCGGTTCCCAAGCCAGATCCATCATCGGTAGGCGTGGGATACGAAGACGTACTTATGGTGAGGACATACACGCCCTGGCCTCCATAGGTTGGGGACGGCGCAATAGACCAGATTCCATAACTCCAATCACATGTAACAGTTGCAGGCGGCGGATTATAGAGAGGAGACGAATTCAGTATCGGCAGCTTATCCTCCGCTGGCGGTCCTGTCTGCTTCATCGTGGTAAAGTTGATCAGAAATTGCGCTGTCTGCCCCCAGAACACTTTCTGCTGATCTCCGCTCCAAACTGAAAGCTGAGTCAGAGCCTGCCACACGGTGACCTGGACACTGAAGGTCTTCGATACCAGATAGATGCCTTTGCTTACTTTGAACCAGACGGTGTAAGTCGGCCCAGTTGGGACTGCCCTGTGACCCACATCGGTTGTTCCAGTGTGGAGCCATCCAGAGTACTCATTAGACGGGTCATTGAGGAACCGCCCAGCCCAGTCCAGTTGAGTATTATTTGAGGAAATCGCGCTGAGCAAAGTGAGCGTAGCACCATGAATCGCGGATCCATTTGAAGCATAAGCATACGTGGCGCTCGGCTTAATCGTGAATAACGAGGACTCCGTGTAGTATATAATGAAGCTCGGCTGCGTAACCGTGCAGACCGTATCCTTACCGATGTATATCGTGTTGTTTGCAGTCGCACGAT
>JAHPYV010000027.1:3531-20251 GCA_019058495.1 Promethearchaeati archaeon | reverse complement strand
GTGGTAGCGTACTGTCAAGTGTTATGAGAGCTTTGACGCCTGAGTCATTGATTTGATGAACCAGATCCCGCTCCCTGAGCAGCGGGCTGACACCCATTGCTATACCCCCGGCTTTCAGCGCACCGTAAAGTGCGATCTGGTACTGGGGAATGTTAGGCAAGTGATTGCCTACGACGTCACCCGGTCTAATACCTAGGTCGGCTAGTGCAGTGGCATATCTGTCAGCAAGATCTTTGAATTCACGGTAGTTTATCCGTCGTTTGAAGAAGATTAGTGCATCTCTTTCGGGGTACCTCTCAGCTGATTTATCTAGTACCTCAAAGAGGAGGGTTTTGCGGTCGTAAGGCTCAAGGCTCTTTGGAACATGTTTGTCGTACGAATCTTGCCACGGTTTCAAATCGTAGCTTAGATTCTTCTTCATACCGCGTGATGGTGGCATAATTCAAGTCCTCTCCCTTCAGTTGTTAATGCGCGATATACATGTATATACATAGAATATATGGTGCCACCCAGTATATCAGCGTTACCAAATAGAAAAGAAGAAGGTAAGAGAATTCGCAGTTGAACAAGACCAATGTTCCATTGAACACGGTACGCTGAAAGTAGTGAAGGGGGTTAATCTCCTAGAGCCTTCACCATTACCGTATTTGGTCCCATGACAAGCGCAGTCGAGTGGGCCCTCAAAAGATCGAACATCACTTTAAGCGCTTCGACACTTCCTTGCTCAGCGACCGTCTGTTGATCATATGCGCATATCGCCGTCATTGGGAGTTCCAAGGTTCTGTGTAATGCTTTCTCGTACTCCATCAGTTCCTTTGTCATGTTGTTCTCGAAGAAGCAAGCTATCTCTCCTGTAACCCTAAGGCCCTTGAAACCTTTCTTCTTCACTTCAGCCAACAAATCCTTCCACATTTGTAGAGTCTTCGAAGCATCAAACTTGCCGCCGATGATGTACCAGTTCCTGTAGTCGATCACTTTGAGGGCGCCTCTCTTTTCGTACTTCTGAACGTCGATACCGAATTTCCGCATTGCTTCTTTCGTCTGCTCTGGAGATTGTTGGCTCTTCACGTAGGCTGCCGCCATTTCTCGCTCTAAACCGGACTTCAGATACGTGAAGAGAACTTCGTTCTTGTCTTGAGGACTAGTATAGAAGAGTACCACATGTTCCCTTGACTTCATCTTCTTAACGAATTCAAGAATCTCGTTTCTCATGAATTCTGCAGTTGGTCCTTGTCCAAGCCACATCGCCAATTGTCTGTTCTTCCTCTGTTTTATAAATCTTAGATTCAAAGAAATGATACAAAAGCATCTTTTGGATATTGCAACGAAAATACGGAGTTCCCTTGTAAAATCATCACATAAAGATGAGTGTTTTACTCAAGCTCTATTGTTGCTGGGGGCTTGTCCGTAACATCGTAAAGAACTCTGTTGACACCTTTTACTTCGTCAACTATCCTAAGCGCCATCCTCTCCAAGAGATCCCAAGGCAACTTTGAAAAATTAGCGGTCATAGCGTCTTCGCTTTCAACTGCCCTGATAGCAACTGCGTATTGGTATGTTCTGTGGTCTCCCATCACTCCAACAGTCTTAACAGGCAAAATGGCAGCAAAGGCTTGCCAAAGCTTTTTCTCAAGTCCAGCATTCTTGATTTCTTCTCTGACTATCGCGTCTGCTCCTCTAAGCATTTCCAGCTTCTCCATTGTCACTTCTCCTGGACATCTCACGGCAAGCCCTGGACCTGGAAAAGGTTGACGCCACGTTATTTCATCAGGTATTCCAATTTTCTCAGCTACTACTCTGACTTCATCTTTGTAGAGATCTTTTATCGGTTCCACGAGTTTCAGATGTATCCATTCGGGCAGCACAACGTTGTGGTGGCTCTTGATTCTGGAGGATGCTTTGCTTGCTTGAGCACTTTCGATTCTGTCAGGGTATATTGTGCCTTGACCGAGGAATTCGAATTCGCCAAATTTGTCTTTGAGTTCTTTAGCCTTGCTCTCAAAGACTTCGATGAAAGTTGAACCTATGACCTGCCTCTTCTTCTCAGCGTCATCAATTCCCTTGAGTTTTGATAGGAAGAGTTCGCTTGCATCGACGAAATAGAAATTTTCGAACTTGAGTTGCTTTGTAAAGGTTTCTTTAACTTGATCTGTTTCGTTTTGCCTCAGTAACCCAGTGTCGACGAATATGCAGTGTAAGTTGTCTCCGATGGCTTTATGTATCAGTTCTGCCGCAACTGTCGAGTCTACTCCTCCACTCACCCCCATGACAACTCTTCCGCCGTTGACTTGGGTCTTGACCTTCTGCACAGTTGCTTCGATGAAATTCAGAGGGTTCCATGTAGGAGACAACTTGCAGATGTTGAGGATGAAGTTGCGAAGGATCATCATACCATGAATAGTGTGACGGACCTCTGGGTGAAATTGGACGGAGTATATCCCATTCTTCTTGGAGCGGTATGCTGCGTTGGGACATATCTCAGTGGAGGCGATTCTCTCAAACCCCGACGGCAGTGATACGACTTGGTCACCATGGCTCATCCAAACAAGCTCTTCTTTGCCCAATCCCTTGAGCAGATCCGACCTGTCGGACACCTTCAGCTTCACTTTCCCATACTCTCTGCTGGTACTTGGCTCAACTTTTCCTCCGTACAAATAAGCTAGAAGTTGATGTCCGTAACATATGCCAAGTATAGGAATTTTCTTTGCAATTAGTGAATCGAGGAGATTCTTGCTAAGAGTAGGTGCTCCTTCATCATAGACGCTGCTTGGCCCACCAGACAGAATCAGTGCTCCCAGGTTTTTTTGACTTAGCTTTACTTCAGAGACATCGTTCCATACATTCAGTTCCGAGTAAACACCAATCTCCCGGATTCTTCTCGTTATCAGGTGAGCATATTGACCTCCGAAATCAATCACTAATACGGTTTTTTGGTTACTTGCTAACAAGAACCACTGCACCTCGAGGTATCACCCTGATGGGCATTAACTTAACTCGTGAAAGCCACAAGTGACGGGATCAGATCACCTTTAATATTTTTCACTGTCTGATTTCGAGTTCAATTGGCTCCTGGGATTGCGAAGCTGGAGAGTAATTCGACGATTTTACGCCATAGGAGAATCAAAGATATATTTCTGTGCTCTCTAATTCTGTTGTTAGGATCATCCATTCCTTAGGAAAAGAATCCGCGTCGCCGATTCGTATAGTTGAGATAGGCTACACTAGGATAGGTGGAAGAGATGTCGAAATACGTGAGTACGGGCATAAGGGATCTTGACAAGATGATGGGAGGTGCCCTCCGCCCAGGAGATGCACAATTGCTGGAAGTGGAGCCGGGCACGGGCGAAATGGCCTTCATTGCATCCTTTCTAGATGATGGAATACGCCATGGAGAATTATGCGCAGTAATCGGGTATGATCGACCGCACGAAGATATCTTAACCAGGTTGAAGGAGTTTGGATTTGACGCGGAGGAACCGCTACGGTCAGGTTCATTGCTCATTGCTGATCTCTGCAATGAGGGGAAATATGATCCCGACCATACTGGGCCTATCTTAATGACTGAAAATCTGTACGACCCTAACTCCATGCTGAGAATCTACTTTGACCTGGTTCAGATTACAGACAAGAATCTTAAAAGTGGAAAATACACGGGTGCCAGAGCTGTCGTGTATTCATTATCATCGCAGATCATGAACTACAAGTTTGAGCCCGCATATAAATCGGTCAAGAAGGCTATCCTTATGGCCAGGCAGAGTTATGCAACGAGCTTAACGACTCTGAACCCTAGTATGTTTGATGAAACCGTCGTTGCAGCCTTTGAGCATTTGTTCGATAGCACAATTGTCTTGACTATGAAAGAGGTCAAAGGAAGGTTCCAGAAATTCATCCGTGTCAAGGAGTCACCGGTCGCAGGGTTCTATTCTGATGAAGTGCCCTATGAGATTGTTGACAGCAAGCCACGTCTCTTGACTTCATTCGCCGAGTCAATACAAGAATTTAGGCATTACCTGAAGTTCAATGCTGATGGCACCATAACCTTGGCTGGTCTGAGGTTCTTGTTAAGCAACGCTGTCCTTGTAAATAGTCTCTTGGAGCAGGCAGTCAAGTTGCTTGGCTACAAGACCACCTCAGAACAGGTATACAATCTTTACAAAACAAACGGCCAAGCTGAACTGGGAATATTACTTAAAACAATGAATGTTTCGTTAGATACTTCAAGCCCAAAGCAAATACTTGAGATTTTTGCAAATTACATTTCCGCCAATGGATCAGGAATAACCGAATTAACTGAGTACACTGATGCGGCAATGACTTTCAAGGTAGACCATTCGCTTTGCTCGATGAGCGAGAGGTCAGATAAACCGATGGGTCAATACCTTGCGGGCGCGTTGGCTGGAGCAGCCGAACTAGTTCTGGGCAAAAAAGTTCAGTGCAACGAGACGAAATGTCTGGCCAAGGGTGACAACTACTGTCAATTTGTTTGTAGGGTAATGCCCTAGATCCGGGCAGTGGCAGAATTGAACATATGAACAAATTTACGTGCACACGGCGAGAGAGAATTCTATCCATTGTTTCAAGATGCGGTCGTACCAAGCCAGCATCTTCTTTTTGCTTCATCTATTAGACTCACAAGGATAGTTGTAGCCAGCAAATTCCTGATGTCATCTAAACGTATCCATTTCGCTTCTTCGGCATTTGTTGATGCCCCGAGAGTTCCTTTGAACGGGCGAGCTAAGTTGTCAATAATAACGTAGTGAAACCGAACGCGGCCTTCTCCATCCTTGATAATTCGGTCAATAGTCGTGAGTAGGCGCTCCACTTTGATTGTCATTCCTGTTTCTTCCTTTGCTTCTTTCTTGACAGCGCCCTCAACCCTTTCGTTTAGTTCTGCGACCCCGCTAGGGATTGACCAAAGCTCTTGTCCAGGTTCATTTTTCATTTTCACTAACAGAATCTTGCCCCGATCAATGATTAAAGCTCATACGGCTACTGGAGGAGCATCAGGATACTCTCTCTTGATCTCTCTCTGGGTACTCATAACAAAATCTCTCTCTTCCAGATTCAGTCATTCTAGGATTGGCTGTTTATTAGATATGCTTAATTCCAAGTTCAAATACAAAGAAGACCACGGTTCAGCAGACGAATCGATTCTGGGTGATCTTGGTTTTGGCACCAACAGCAGCTGCCCTACAAGCCCTCGCGATCTTGCGTGATGCGGCACTGTTACCTCTTCGGTTGGTATGTTTTTGTAGGGAAAAGATCTAGTTTAGGTATGCAAGCAGTCAAAGCGGTCAAGCAAAGTCATTTGCCGTCTCCTGAGTTACTCGACCTCTTAGAAGAGTTTAGGAAGATGGTGAATGATTGTATACGGATCGGCTTGGCTGGGAACGTTACCTCGATGAAGGCTCTTTCAAAGAAGGCTTACCATGAACTTGCAGGGTATGACGTGCCAACATACTACCGTCTGACTGCGATTAGTAAAGCTGCTGGCATCCTTCGCAATTACAGGCACGCGCTAAGGAAGCAGCCGAGAGCGAAGAAGCCGTATGCAAGCAAGCTCGTGCTCACCGACTGCTACGGTTTCAAGATAATCGACGGCAAGCTCAGGCTACCGATCAGAGCAAGAGAATACGTTTACATACCATTGAACGCTTATGTATTGCAGTCCATTGCGAGTTACGACGTGCGTTCAGTCTGCTTGACTGCTCGCACTGTATCAGTGACTTTCTCTAAAGAGGTTGCTGAGGTTGAACCCACGGGACTGATCGGGATAGACAGCAACCTCGACAATGTGACCACTGCGTCCTCAGATGGAGCTGTGAAAAGGTACGACCTGTCGAGGGCGACTGAAATCAGGGAAAACTGTAGGCAGGTTAAGCGGGGCTTCAGAAGAAATGACTGCCGCATCATGAAACGGCTCTACTCCAAATATGGGCGAATCCAGAAGAGCAAAGTAGGTTGGATACTGCACAACGCTTCGGCGAGCATAGTGAAGCAGGCGAAGGAAAACCAGTTCGGCATAGCCATGGAGAACTTAACTGGAATACGAAAGCTCTACAGGAGAGGGAACTGGCAAGGGAGCGATTATAGAGCAAGACTGAACGGCTGGAGCTATTCTGAACTGAAACGGCAAATAGAATACAAGGCACGTTGGGAAGGTATCCCCGTGTTTTACATTCATCCATCCAAGACTTCTTCAGTCTGCGCGACGTGTGGCTGTGACATAGCTGAATGCGCGGGGAGGAAGGTCTACTGCCCACACTGCCGCAGGCTCGTGGACAGGGATGAGAACGCGGCTCTGAATATTGTCAACGCAGGGCTGCGGTTCAGCCTGAAGGGAGCAGCAGGTGAAGCAGTGAAGGGGAACCCTGAACGCGAAAAGGTAATCCTCCGAGTAGATGCTACCCAGTTACCTAATAAACCGAAGAGGTAACAGAACCCGTGATGCATCTCAGTTTAAATGGTATGTTATTCCGATATTCTTGCTTGTGATGCTGGCCTATGGTAATGAGATTGAGAGGAAAAGATATGACATCGTTCTTGGGGCTGCCGCCTTCTGGGGGATGGACATTTTCAATGAAATCTGGAATGGCCTCGTCTTCCATTTCACCGATTACGCCGCGGTCTGGATGACCCCAGGAAATACCGCCTACTTGATCTTTATTGGACTGAACATTGAGATCACAATGATGTTCGCCGTGTTTGGCCTGTTCGTTCTCAAAGTATTGCCGAAGAACAAGAAAACCAAAATCTTCGGAAAGGTCCTCAACCGATGGTTCTTTGCGGTACTTAACTCAATCCTTGCTGTCATAGTAGAACTTTTTCTCAATGCTACTGGCGCTCTCGTCTGGTCGTATACTTGGTGGGGCGCAGGAGCTCCATGGTTGATCTTCCTGATCGGTTACCTGCCTTTCAACGTCGTCGCTTTCTGGGTGTATGATGCAAAGACGATGAAGAAAAGGCTTGCGATTCTTGGAACAATATTAGCCGTAGATTTTGCATGCATCGCAGTCTTTGTTTAACTTGGGTGGATTTGAGAAAGATGAAACCCTTCTTCTTTTTCTTGTTTCTTCGAAAATCAGCGTAACTGGGAAGATGGACATTGGTACGATATTAAGAGGTCGGTGACATAATTGTTCTGATCTCTCAATGAAATGCCTTGGATCCTTTTGCAGGTAGTTTCATTAGTTGCTCGAATTTCTCTACGACTTTTTGGTACTTCTCGTGGATTAGTTTTCTATCGAATTCCCAGAACTCTTGAAGCATGCCGTCTTGTTCCTGCTTTGTGAAGTAATCTAGTATTGGAAAGAAGAAGTGCTTGTCCTCTTTTTCAATGTGTTTTGGATAGAACTCAGCCAATGCTTTCAACTTGGCAGAAACATCTTTCAATGCGTTCTTGTCTCCCTGCACGTATTGATCCTTGGCAGCGACAAGCTCTCCGACTGTCTTCCTAGCCCAGGCGTGCTCTTGGACTAGTTCATCCATTGTCTTTTTGTGCTCTGCAGAGAGATTTTTCTTCTTGAGGTCTCTGAAAAGGATGTCTTCTTCCTTTCCATGATGGCATCTGTCTGCGTAGGTTCTGGCGAAATCAACATATGTGTCAATAAAGACTGGGTCCGCTTTTTTTCCTTCTTTCAGCTCGTCCAACTCTTTATTCACGACTGCAATCATGCGCTCTATGAGCCTATGCTCAATCATTAATGGACCTATTGGCTTCATATTGGTCAACTCTTGGAGATTGTGTCTACGATATTACTGTGGTTTGAGTTTGTTTTTCCTTGTTGGGTTCCTATATTCTTAGCAGCTTTCTGGCGTTCTCGCCCAGTAGATCATTTCTTTCCTTGGGTGTGAAGTTCCTAATACCAATCGCTTTCATCGCATCAGGGACCTGATACTCTTTTAACCATTTCACCCAATCCTTCTGGCTCAAAGCAGATTTTACCCATCCCCAATCAGATCCGAACAAGATCCTAGCTGGAGCAACATTGATGAGCCTACGTAGTGAAGCTACGAAATAAGCTTGGTCATAATGGTGAAATGTCTGTCCCCATGCTGAGATGTCAGTGTAGACACGTGGTCTGGTCACCAATACTGCGATAACTGCGTCAAGCCAAGCCCCCCAGCCCGCATGGGCTATGATTATGTTCAACTCAGGGAATCTCCCGGCGACCTCGTCGAGGTACATGGGGTGTGTGCATTTCATGAAATATGGTGCAGCAGCAGGTCCTGAGTGACTTAGTACGGGTACGCCATGATCTAATGCTTTCTTGTAAAGCGGCGTGCATATCTCATCGCTCGGATAGAAACCTGTTGGTGGGTAGATTTTGATTCCTTTCATTCCCCACTCTTTTAATCCGCGTTCTACGACCTCAAGAGCGTTCTTACGGCGCGGATCGATAGCGATGAAACCAAGGAGTCGGTCAGGGTACTTTTTTGCGGCATCCAATACATATTTGTTGAATTCTCCGATGTCAGATTCCTGTCGCAGCCCTGGAACAAATCCTTTTCCCCAATCGCCTCCAAATACGACACTCTTGTCGATCCCAGCCCCATCCATTTCCTTCACTAACTTGTCAGGGTTCCCGTCCATCATATCCTGTATAAGCGGACCTTTCATCAACTCTTCTCTTTTCAGTCCAAATGCGACTCCATATTGGTCCACGATCCCTTCAATAAAATTCTCGGGATAGTGTCTCCTCTGATAGACATGAACGTGTGCATCTATCACGACCAAACTTGCCTCGTCCTCCTACCGATTTCTTCCAACAGAGATGAACAGTATCTCTCCACATCCCGCATATATATACTTCAATGCTGACAGTCAGAAGAATTCTGCTTGCATTCAGATCGATTGCAGAAGGTGGTCGTCTACCCTTGTCATTCAAGCAACTCAAGGAATCTTGTGAGAATCATGTACGTTAATCCCCAGATTACATTGTCTTCTATAACGTATGCAGGGAATGTTCCAAAGTTGAATCTGGTGCTCCCCTTGTTTTCAGTCAATTGTTTTGGAGTCAACCAGATGTAGCGCTCCAATTCGCTAGGACTTAGGTTGATTTCGGGGTCGTAGTCGAGCAGAAAGATGAAGGGAAGAATCTTCATGTCAGGCCTCACAGCAGACTTGACGGGTTCCAGCACGCCGAAAAAGCATGTGTCATCCAACAAATTGATGCCAGTCTCTTCGAAGGTTTCCCTGATGGCGGTTTCTTTCAGATTTCGGTCTTTGGTTTCACGTCTTCCTCCGGGCAAGGCCATCTGCCCTGACCAGGGATCCTTTGGGTTCTCTACCCTCTTTACAACAAGGAGTTTCAACTCTTCTTCAACGTCCCTCAGCAGTAGTGCGACCGCGGCGACTGCCTGGGTCTCTTCCGAGAATGGTTTCAGTGATCCTGTCAATTTGCGTAGGAGTTTGGAGGACTGACTCATCATGGATCCCTCGATCGTTTCTATTCTTTCCTGAAGGTTGGTCGATCTTGGATCGATGCTTTGGCACTAGTCTTATGTTAGCGTCGAAGGTAGAATAAAAGAATGGCGGTAATTGACTAAACTATAATTCACGTCAATCCTTTGATTAACTGACCGACAATCTTGGGTTTCCTTCGCTGTAGCCTTCCTGTGTAGGGACATGGGCCAATCTTGCTGAATGCTAACTCGGCCAGACTATCTGCTTCACCTGGTGTTGACTTGTCCCAGTCGATATCATGTCTAAAGGACTGTGGATTCGTCCATGATATATCGAATCTTTCAAGGTCTTCTGGCAATACGCATACGCATGATCGGAATAAACTCCGGTGGAGGCTCAAGGGTGCCGTGAAGATTCTCTTCGGGTCAATCTTATTCTCGACTGCTAAGTATCTGGATTTTGTAGATTCAACCAAATCGCGTAACTCCTTTGTAAGGCTTTTTATGACAAACTGAACCGTCGCAAAAGCCACGTTGAGAGAACCGATTCTCTTGTAAGCCTCGTCGGAGAATGCGGAAGAGTTCAAGTGTACGTGAGCACCGTTTCCTGACCACTTGACGAAGGTCGACTTCTTGATGCCGTTATCCTTGAGGAAATCAACGATGAGCTTGGCTGCCTTGATGGTGGCTTCCCATTCGTTAATCGCGTTATCAATGTCCCAGATCGGTGTTGTGCA
Organism: Promethearchaeati archaeon; assembly: GCA_019058495.1. GTDB lineage: Archaea > Asgardarchaeota > Atabeyarchaeia > Atabeyarchaeales > Atabeyarchaeaceae > JAHPYV01. The sequence continues at coordinate 10,109 of JAHPYV010000027.1, read as the reverse complement.
CTTCATGTTGTCTTCATCGTCCATGTCTTCTTGACTCTCAAGTTTCTCGTATTGGTTGATTGTTCCATAGAAGGTTCTTGGTGAGAGCTTGCTGAATAGGCTGAGTAACTTCGTTACATCTGCCTCTTCTCGAATGACGAGTGGCACTTTTCTTTTCCAGCCTTTGTATCTGACGAGGAAGGGTACCCCTTGTGGAGTCTTCTTTTCGCAGTGAATGGCAACCCATCTGCCCTTGCAGAAGGCTGAGATCTCTTCTCTCACGGTGAAGTTCTGATAGTACTCGACAACGTCATCATAAGTCGTGTTTTCCAATGGTGTGGCGCCCCTATTGCTTTTGATTGAGGAAAAAGGAATACTTTAGCCAACGAGGGTAACCATTCGTCGTGGCAAAACGGTTGTGGTATATATTGGTAAATCACTTTTCTACGCCTTGCATTTCCCATTTTGTCGCCAAGTGCTGCTTGGTTAACTTTCTGACCTCGTCTACAGCCCAGACTACGAATCTATAACATTTCTTTGCCCAGGTGTCGTTCTTTTGGTATTCTAAGAAATTGACGGGGTTGCTAAAATCATATCCGCATAGCTCAGAGCATACAACAGAGCCGAATTGCTTCTCAAAATTCTGAGCGAATCTTGCTGCCATCAAATTGACAGCGGCCATGTCTCGATATCTTATTGTCTGTTTGCCGCCCATCACGACGCCAATAGCCGCGCAGCCGCCACTTACGGCACCGCAAGCGCCCATCCATCCTTTCCTTGATTTGTATCCGCCAAAACCTCCAGCAAAGGGAAAGGCTGCGTTATGAAAGAAGATGTTGTCGATTCCTAGCAAGTCCAGAATATTGGTGAGTGTGAGCTCCGCGCAATTCACTCCTTTTCTCATAGTAGGCAAAGTGGCTTCTAGTTTCTTGATCAGTTGATCGAATCTTTCATTAACATTGGGTCTGCTTGAGCTGTTTGTTGTCATGGTGATCGAGTTAGTTGATCTGCGCTAATATCTCTTTTCTTTGGTATTAATTCGGTAATGCCACTTGAGCATATCCTACCGCGCACTAGAAGTTATTCAATCGGGTTGCAGCAAGGTGGATCGATTTGATAGTAGAGTCTCTCAGGATAGCCGATTAGTTACGCCTAGGCATAAAAGACCAGAGCTATTCAGGATGTGAGCTTTTTCTTGGAATCCTCGATAAAGTAGAGTATCAGGTCTATGAAATAGTCTCGTCTTTCTAAGAGTGCGCCGTGTCCTGCGAAAGGTATGATGGCTATCTGCGAGTTCTGAATTTCCTTATGCATTAATTCAGCTTCCTCGACTGGAACGACTTGATCTTCTCTACCATGAATAATCAGTGTTGGGACCTTGATTTTCTTGATATCTTTCTCCATTAGGGGCGGGCTCTTCATGTAGCCCTGATTAACTCTTGCCGAGGTCTTTGCCTCTCTGGTTTTCATGGAATCTGCAAATCTCTTGATTACATCCTTGTGTCTGCGTGCAAACATCGGGTGGAAGATGTCTTTGATCTCTGCGTCGATATATGCCTGCAATCCTTTTTCGGCAAACGCTTTTCCCCATGCTCCAGCGATCTGTATTGTCTTGGCAGGCATTCTGGGTGTGGTGTCTATGAGGATTAGGCCATCGACTTTCTCTGGGTGTGTCAGAGCCATCTTCTGTGCTACAAATCCGCCCATGCTGATTCCGCATACGTACGCCTTGCTTATCTTCAGTATGTCGAGGAGTGCTGCCACATCGTCGGCGAACATGTCTTGTGTGTAGGGCATGTCTGGTTTCTCAGATTTCCCGTGTCCTCTCAGATCCACGGCTATGCATCGAATCTCTTTTGACATCTCTGGAGCCACTTCTGACCACTCAGTTGAGTCTCCTCCCACTCCATGTATTAGTACTAAGGGAGTTCCTTTTCCCATATCCTCATAATACATCTCAAAGTCCTTCACTTTGACTTTCAAGATATTGTTTCTCCTCCTATCTCATCTAGCTTTTTCCTTTCTTTCTACTTTTTGATTAAATACTCTTCACGCATGACTCGTTTGAGGATTTTACCTGCTATGTTGCGAGGGAATTCTTGGTTGATAATTACTCTGCTGACACGCTGGTATTTTGCTCCTACATTTTCATTAATCCACTTCTGTAGTGACTCTGCAGTGATGCTGCCAGGTCTTTTGAGAACAACTGCAGCAACAGGTGTCTCACCCCACTTCTCGTCAGGAATGCCGAAAACAGCCACTTCCCTCACCTCTGGGTGTCTCGCAACAACTTCTTCAATATCTCTTGGATAGACTTTCACGCCTCCTGAATCGATCATGTCCTTCTTTCGATCAACAAGATATAGAAATCCGTCTTCATCAACATAACCCATATCACCAGTGTACAACCAACCATCTTTGATGGCTTGTTCAGTCTGATCTGGTCGCCTGTAATATCCTGGCATAAGGACTGGAGCCCGACCGATGATCTCACCTATTTCCCCAGTTGGAACATCGTTACCATTTTCGTCTACAATTCGCATCTGAGAGAGTGGCCCCGTGTTGCCGACAGAACTAGGTTTTCTTGAATAGTCATATCTGTCTAGGACGGTCACAAATCCCTCAGTTAGGCCGTACAACTCATAGAATCTGCCAGGTAAGCGCTTGTTCAATTCTTCTTTGTGCTCTTTCAGCAAAGGTGCTCCAACATTGCATATCATTTCAATTGACTGCAGCGCTTTGAGCGAAAACTTTGGTGAGCGAAGAATGGCAATAACTTGCGCAGGAACAATCATCATATGGGTTACCTTTTCTTTGCTCACGGCTTCTATGAAATCCTCGGGATTGAATGCAGGAAGAAGAACGAAAGTGCAACCCATATACAGGGCGGGCATCAAAGTCACGAAAGTTGCATTAAACACAATCGAACCAGAATGCATCATTACTGATTCAGGTGTCATTCTGAAGACCGGGATCATGGTCAAGGCGTACATTAATCGTACGTAATGAGTGTGGACTATTCCCTTAGGCAAACCTGTTGTTCCGCTACTGTATATTATATTGTAAGGATCATTCTCATTGATTTCTATGCCCTGGGGATCCTGATCACTAGCGCCTGCTTTCATCTCTTGGTAGTACTTATAGCGAGGCATCTGTGATGAGTCGACGACTATGTATCCGTCATCGATGATACGAGTCAGCTCGTGTCTTATCTCTTCAACGTTCTTTGCAAGACTTGAATTAGTGATTATCACTTTTGACTCAGAGTCATCGAGGAGAGACTTTAATCCCTTGGGCAAGAGCATCGGGCTGAGTGGCACCACAACTGCTCCTGTTTTTGCGGCTGCCCAGTAGGTTTCGAGCAATTCAACACAATTAGGGAGTAGGGTAGCCACTTTGTCGCCTTTCTTGATCCCTATGTCTAGGAGAGCGTTTGAGATTCGATTCACTTCCTGATTGAGTTGCAAGTAATTCAAACGCTTCTCTTTGAAAACAACTGCTGTTTGATTGGGACGGTAACGAGCATGCCGACTCAGAATCATCCCGATATTTATCGGATGTCCGCCATCGCTTAAGTTCAACGTAACTCCTCAACCCCAGCTTGCATCTTCCTAAACGTGCTAATCTTCTTTAGGGATATTTAGATTTGACTGGCTGTCACGCAAATCAGTTGCTTCGTTAGTCTCAGAGCGCGCGAGAGCTTGAATAGCGACCTTCGCCAGCTCCTCCGAAGCATCATCTGTGTGTTTCAACTATATAAAAGCGTGGCAACATTGAGATAGCAAGCGCTATTCGAAAAAGAAGTGTGACGACAACAGCTCGTTCTAATGCAAAGACTATCGAGCCTGTGAGAATGTTTCCGCCTTGGAAAAGACTGATCTTATGCTATAATCCAAATTGCTTGAGTTTAATCGCTAAGCTTTCCTTGGCTGAGACGTAGGCTGCTTCGACAACCTTGTGCGCATAAACCCCAACTGCGAAATCTGGCTGGGGTTGCCTGTTAGATTGTATCGATTTGATGAATGAGTAGTCTTGGTATGTGTACTCTCCAAGCTCGTATTTGCTTTTGATGCCTAGTTTCTCTTTGATGTAGTCATTCGCCTGCTTGTAACTTATTTTGATTGGGGCTTCTTCGCCCATTTGGTAGAACCATGGGACCGTGGACTTTGTTTCTCCGTCAAGCTCGAGGTGGAAGAGCGCTTTGTTGTAGAAGATCTCGATTAGGCGGTTTGATCCTCTCATTCCGAGTTCATGCCATATGCTTGATAGCATTCCTTCAGCGCCGTTCTCGAATTTGAGCCATAGGTTGGCTTGGTCTTCAACTTCTCTTCCAGAGAAGTACCTTACGCTTGCTCTAACCTCTTCAAAGTCTCCGAAGAACCATCTCATGAAGTCAATGTCGTGTATTGAATGCTCTATGAGAGTTCCTCCTCCCGTAATATCCTTGTCTTTTCTCCATGTGCTATGATATAGTCCTCTAATTGGAAAGAATTGGTCATCTCTAAGCACGAAATTCATGGCTGGTCCGATTTTGTTCTTGTTTTCGTCGATCAAATGTTTACTGTAGTTGAGCAGTGGGTCGAATCTCATTACCAGTCCGACCTGTGCTTTGACGCCAGCTTTCTCGGCGACGCGGAGCATTTCCTCAGCATCTTTAGAGTTCGTCGCCATTGGTTTCTCGCAGAAAATGTCCTTGCCCGCAGCGGCGGCTTTTCCCACGTAGTCCTTGTGGAACTTGGTTGGAGTGCAAATGAATACAGCGTCAACCGCATTGCTCCTAAGGAGAGCGGCACCGTCATCATGGAGTTTGATGCCAGGTCTAAGTTTCGCGACGACTTTCAGTCTCTCTGGATCAGCATCGTGCGCTGCGGTGACCTCGACGTCAACCAACTTGGATCGAGCAACCAAGTCGAGTGACTGCAGGTGAGTCATTGATATCCAGCCGCAACCCAAAAAACCCACGCGAGTTGCATTTCCCAAAGATGTTCCTCTCGGATTATTCGCATAGTGAATAGCTGCTTTGGTTGTATAGAAAAGGGACTTCTACGATGATATATAAATCATTTTGGGACAACGTGAGAATTAGCTTACCACGGTGCCAAGCGGTCCACAAGTAATTGCTTGGTCTTCAGGATAAATCGAAAAATGAAAAAGTTGGAAATGAGGAAACCAGTGTTTCCTATATTTCCTCGAGCAAAGTTGAGAATGTATCGTGATGATCTTCTTCTTCCTGCATTATTTCTCTGAACAACCTGTTGGTCGTCTCGTCGTTTTCTGCTCTTGCCTTGTCGATGATCTGCTTGTAGAGCTTGACAGCGGTCTCCTCGTCCTTCATGTCTTGTTCAACCATTTCTTGGGGTGTTTCTCTGACGAAGATCGGATCTGGTTTGGTTGTAGGTGTTCCCCCGAGGTAGAAGAGCCTTTCCGCGATTTTCTCCGCGTGCTTCATCTCTACCTTTGCTATGTCCTCGAGCTCATCTTTAATAGTGAATCCCTTTATTCCACTCCATTGGACGTGTTGCCACATGTACTGAATCGATACCTGAATCTCCCTTGCAATCGCTCTGTTCAGCAAATCTAGTAGTTCCTTGGAAACTTTAACTACACTCATCCTTGTACCTCCAATCGTATGGTTATAGGTAAAGTCTGTGCGTGTTTTATGTGTTTTGGTATTTACTGTTGTGCTCTCTCAAACCGTGACATAAGTTCTTTATAGGTGTCTTCTATGGTCGCTTCTGGTCCAGAGGGATTTCTTTTGGTTCTATTCGTGGCAGGCGCTCGTCTACAGGCAACAGAAGGTTGAATTTCTTATGGGGCTCAGTCTGGTACCAACAAGCCGTCGAAGAGTAATCGTCTGAACGACGGTTTGCATGCCCGTGCTCAATTGTTACCTTGATGTATTTCTCGAAGTAAACTGGGTCAAGTATGTGGAAGCGGTAGTAAGAGATCTTCCCAGAGTAGTTCTTGCCTCCAGGTAGGGTGATTCCGTGGAATGGGGAGCAATATTCCTGAGTCGGGGACCAAGGTGTATTGAAGTAATCCTCAGTTCCTGTTCCATACAATACAGGTTCCTTTGAGCGGTCAATCCAGATCATGTCATCGCCTTCACCAGGCCAATTGTCTTCGTTGGTGGTACGCAGATTGTGAATATTCAAATTTAGGCCCACATAATGACCTCTGCCCTCAGCCTCCAGTATTACGTAATTGTTGGAGAGATCTTCGTTCTTACCCATCATCTGGAACTCGTTATTTGACAAGCCTTTTTCTGAAATGCCTTGGCATGGATTGACGCGATGCCAAGTCGCGTGAAATCGCGCTAACCCTTCCTCTAGTTTCACATATTCCTCGTAGTCGATATAGTAATAGAACGTGGTGCTGAACTTCGTCTCGTTTTCTACTTCGAAGCGAGCTCGTGTAGCGTATGGCATTGGCCACCAGCAGTTGAATCCTTTGCCGTCTTGAGGCGACATCTGAAGTGGAAGCGACCAATAGTTCTTGGTAATCCCGTGCCCCATGCCGAAGAAGTCGCCGATAGGAACTTCGATGCTTGGATGCTTTTCATCGTCCCAGTATGCTCGTAGCACCAACTTTCTTAGATA
>JAHPYV010000027.1:0-3431 GCA_019058495.1 Promethearchaeati archaeon | reverse complement strand
TGCTTGGATGCTTTTCATCGTCCCAGTATGCTCGTAGCACCAACTTTCTTAGATAATATTTGTCTGGGTTCATTATGGTGAACCATATATGTGTAATGCATCCAGCCCCCGAGATGTCGGCAATGATCCTCTTCTCTGCTGGCTTGATCAGGATAAAGTCGAAGTTACTCATATCAGGCGCGTAGCTGGACACTCTCTTACGCTTCACGGTGGACGGCCTCAAGACGGAAAGCCCTCTCAACAATTCAGAACCGAAACTCATTTTTCAATGCTCCTAGAATTGAATGCGGTAATATTTCCGTATAAAGTATATAATAATTTTCGGCTTCAAAGCGCAAAGAGTTATTAGTGCCCTCCTCAGAAAGTGAAAAGAAGAAGAGTTACCTTTTTCATGATTTTCCTGAAGCCAGACAGCTGTCGGTTAGAGAAATATAGTAATATTCAATCACGTATTCGTGTTGTGGCATCTTCAAAGGAACCTTGCACTTAACACAATAGGAGTGTCTGTAGGCAGAGATGACTAACCTCACCATTCAACGAGCTGAGTTTCTTAGCGGAGGTCAACGAGTTGTGGGCATGATCCATTTCCCACAGAAAGAGGATGCAGAGAAGCGTCGAGCCGTTATTACCTGTCATGGTTTGATGAGCAATAAGGATTCCCAAAAGTATCGAGAAATAGCTGATATGTTCTCCGCACAAGGTTTGGCAGTTCTGAGATTTGATTTCAGAGGAAATGGCGAAAGCGAAGGAAGCGGTGACATTCTTTCTAACAGAATCATGGACCTAAAAGCTGCAATTCAATTCACTACTCGAAAAGGATTCAAATCAATTGGTCTTCTTGGAAGCAGTTATGGTGGAGCCACAGCAATCATAGTCGCCAGCAAGACACCAGAGATCAAATGTCTGGTCACATGGTCCACCCCATGCAAGCTGGTAGAACTCTTTGAATCAATCAATAGAAAAGACGTAGAAAACCGATCAAGGAACCAAAAACCAACTCACAAGGCAATTGACACCTCAGAATTCATGAAGGACTTAGCTGGGCATAGCGTTGTTGAAGCTTCCAAGAAAGTGAGCAACATACTGGTTATGCACTGCAAAGGAGACATCGTTGTGCCCTGGAGCCACGCTAAGATCATATACGAGAATGCGAAGGAACCGAAGAGGCTCAGGATATTCGAGAAAGGAGATCACCAATTCTTAAACCCATCAATAAGAAAAGAAGCGCTTGAGCTGAGCCTCAATTGGTCAACGAAATTCCTTTGAGAGTGATGATGTCTGCTGATCTCTTATTGGCAGACACCTCATAGTCTGCAAAATGGCAGCTAAGAGATCTGCTCCATACTCAGAGAGAGAAAACAATGGCAGACACGAAGAGCAGAAATCCCATCGACATGAATGAAACCGAGTACAACGCTGTGGCTGCAAGTATGAAGCCGGTCACAATTGGTCCAAGAGCTTGCCCCACATCCATTATTGTGCCCAAGAATCCCATCGCTGAGCCATATACTTCTTTTCTGCAGGCTTCCGATACGAGTGGAGGAGTTGAAGAGGTGACCAAGGAGAAACCTAAACCAAAGGTGACCGAAATTACCACTAGTTCTGGAAAAGTCACGGCAAATTGGGTAGCGACCATCGGGACTCCTCCTAACACCAGACCAAGGATAATGGGTTTCTTTCTTCCAATCTTATCCGAAAGTTTCCCCATGATGGGCTTGGCCAAGACAAAAGTCACTATTTCGGACGTTAAGACGATACCTATGAGAAATGGGTCAATATTTAGTAACTGAGCGTAGGGTACCACATAGAACTCGAATGCTCCATACGTGTAATAGATCGTGGCTTCAACGAAGCTTGTAACGAGGATCCGCGGATTTGAGGCAACTTCCTTCCAGTCTCTGACGGTGCTTCGAGAGACTTTCCCGGTCATCTGCCTACGTTCTGCGTCCTTGTCTGCATTTAGAAAGGGTTTCTTCTCAACCTCCTCTTTTTCACGCATGCCCGTTGCAGCGATTAGCGCCAGAACGCCTGCGACACCAACAGCGATGTACAACTCATGATAGTTTGAGACCGTGACTAGAAGGATGTAACCTCCCAAAGCGGGAGCTATCGCCCGTCCGACAGCGGTAGACGATGAAAAAGTTGAAACTTTTTCAGCCTTGCTCTCAGGATACTTTTCCACAATCGCGGCATTCGTGACAGGAATCAGAATAGCAGTGGCGAAACCATGATAGAATCTCACCAGAATTAGTTGATACGGATCAACGACAAATAGATAGAGGAAAGGGGCAGTAGCAAAAATGACGCCCGCGAAGAGAATTACCTTTCCTCTACCTACTCGGTCAGATATTGATCCAGCTGGAAGGCTAATGAGTATGCCTGGGATCGTTGAGGCGGCTGCAACAAATCCCAACAAGTATGCGGGTGTTCCCAGGCTTACCGCAAATGGATTAAGAACTGGGCTCTTCGACATCGTCGAGCTGAATATAGCAAATAGTCCCGCAATGCAAAGAGCTACGAAGAAACGCCTTGACATTAATTGTCTCGCCTTCAATGTGCGAGGATAAGTCACTAATGCTTCTGACTGGTTTCGAACATCTTTCTTGAATAGCCAGCCTTTGCAAGACGTTCTCCAAGGCTATGGTATTCCTCGGTTATAGGGTTCCAAGTTATCGGCCTAAGCTTTGTATAATCAATGGTCTTGGATTGGCTTAGTACGTTTTCGTCTACGTTGAGGTTGACTACCTCGCCAACGAATACGTCATGCGAGCCCAGTTTGATGATGTCCTTGACTTTGCACTCGAGGCTTATTTGGCACTCATTTATTATTGGAGGTTTGACTTTCCTCGCTTCAACGGGTGTGAGCCCGGTTATTTTGAACTTGTCTACTTTTCTTCCAGATACAATACCGCAAAAATCTGTTTCTTTCAAAATATCAGTTGTGGGAAAGTTGATGACATATTCCTTCGTTTTCCTTATCAGCGCATGAGAATAACGTGAGGGTCTTACTGAAATGCTCACGTGTGGAGGATTACCCGACAGGATTCCGCTCGCTGCGAGTGTGCAAACGTTAGGTTTTCCATTCTCGTCTATTGATGTGGTCAGCACCACAGGTGTCGGGTATAATATAGACGCTGGTTTAAGGTCTCTCCTAGATGACAATAATCATAGCCTCCAATGACTTATTCAATTATTGGAAAATCATGTTCTGCGATATCGAACCTTTTAAGCGCGTGAATCACTTTTTCAACGAGAAACCGATTAAGCCTAATGGTTCGCCAAGACTGTAGTATTCTCCTGATGTAGGATTCCATGTTATTGCCTTCAGCTTTCTGGAAGCGATTTTCTTGCGCTCATTCATGACGTTTTCATCTATTTCAATGTCAACGACCTCTCCGATGAACAGGTCATGAGATCCTAGTGTTGTGATG
>JAHPYV010000026.1 GCA_019058495.1 Promethearchaeati archaeon | reverse complement strand
GGCATAGACCAAGCTAAGCTACCTCAGAACATTCAACAGATGATCCAGCAGCTGATGGGGCAAGTTGCTCAGGCGATACCGCAGATTGTTCATCAAGAGATAGTTCGCCAGTCTCCGATTGTCGGCATTGAAGGAAAGACTTTCGGCGGGAGATGGAAGGACAAGACTGATCATGCAGAACAAGAAGGAGGAGATAAGAATGACGATTAATGTCGAGATCAAAATTGTCAATTTCGGCCAGATTGGGATGGATGTAGGTAGATCCGTCCCCAAGTCCGAGGAAGCTGAAACGACTCAACTTCAAGAAACGGTTCGTTACCAAGAACCTCAGGAAACCGCGTCCAGAATGCAGAAGTTAGCATATGGAGAAGAGCCGACAGGTTACGTTGTGCCTCTTTCTACTGCGTAGTGCCACACAGGGTTCAGTCTTCATTCTTGAAGACCATGACCGTAGCAAAGTCTGATCATGAACAGTTTTGGTTCAAGCCTTCACCTCGTTTCTAAATTGTGAGTTTGTCTCATTATTACGCATTAATACTTGGACTCCAACGTCAAAAGCATGTTTCATCGCTTTCTTGTCGTTTCTTACACCACCCAATTCTGTATCATCGTGAGGGTAAAGGATTGTTTCCTTCAATTCTATATTCGCCCAGTTGAAGAATCCTCTTATCGTGGTTTGGATTGTATTGAACTCCTGATCCGTGCCCGCAACTGCGATGAAGACTCCTTTCTTTTGTTTCCTTATTCTTCTCTTGAAATCTGAATTTCCGCCAGGTCGTTCGATGTACGGCATTAAGCAGTTGCTCCGATCAATCATAAGCTTGGTTTGTGCGCTGACTGTGTCGAAATACACCGGGGATCCTAGCACTATTGCATCACTAGACTCAAGAGCATTGAAAACCACTTTCATGTCATCATCAAGGAGACAGTACTTCGGGCTAGGATCGACTCCACAACTCTGGCACGGTTTGATCTGCAGATCATTCAGGTAAATCTTGTTGGTTTGCGCTCCTCGACTGCTGGCGCCTCTTAGTACTTCAGAGACAAGCAAGTCCACGTTGCCATTCTTCTTTGGACTCCCTATAATGCCATACACTAGCATTGTGATCACTTCATTTAAACTTGGTGTGAAGGGCGGGTGTCTTTTTTCGTGGATGTTACAACATATCCTTAAAAAGGTTTTATGCTCATATAATAGTTGCCGGCAGCTGCCGACGGCTGTCGGTGGTTGCCGAACAAATGGGTGATGGCACCAATATGACAGCTATAGAATTTGGACATAAGTTAAAGAAAAGTTTGTCGAACTTTGTGTCCGCCTATGACAGCTATACTGCCGGGTTACTCATCGCTGGGGCAATAATGATTGCACTGGAAATATTGAGCAGATCTTAACGAGATTGCGATGTTCACCACGCCAACGCCAGTGAGAGAAAAGTGAAAGCGCGGCTCAAGAAATGAGCTGGTTCCCGGAAATGCAATCGGGGAATCGGTGTGGGAGCGTGCTTGGCATCATAAGTCAAGGTTCGCTGATCCCGCTCTTCTTTTTTCTTTGCATCTTTTAAGTCGACGACGGTTTTCATCAAAGCATAGCCTTCTGCGCGGTCTGTCTCTTGCGCCACATTCTTTGCCCTATCAATAGGCTAAGAAAGACTTTAATCCTAACTCTATTTGATCAAGATCAATTGTGTGTCATGAGCCGAGGCTAAAGAGAACATGGCGAATATCGTAGTCCGAATCGCGGAATTGGATGACCGAAAACGAGTACTCGCGTTCACTAGCAGCACTTTCTCTTGGGGAGACTATATAGAACGAGTTTTCGACAGATGGCTCAACGATGAGTCAGGCAGGCTCTTGGTTGCAGAAGCTGAAGGCATGGTTGTTGGTCTTAGCTTTGTTAAATTGACCAAGAAGGGTGAAGCTTGGTTGCAAGGTGGGAGAGTTGATCAGAACTATAGACGCACGGGCGTAGGAGAGGCCATGACAAAGGAGTGCCTGAGAATCGCAAAAGAAGAGATGAATGCAAGCGTCGCAAGAGTCATAACTGACAAAACAAATCTGCCTCCCCAGAGACTTCTCACAAAGCTGGGATTCAGGGTAGTTAGCGAGTTCAGCGAGTTTGAAAAGGCAGCGGAACGAATCAAAGACCCATTATTGACAAGAGACGTAAGACTCGCTGGAGAAGAGCTGATCACAGATATGTGGCGGTATCTAAGAAGCTCCCCTATCTTCAGGAAATCGGGTGGCCTCTACACCGTATGGTTTGTGTGGTACAGCCTTGGAAAGGAGGATCTTGCACGCTTTGTGAAAGATGGAAAAGCAGTCGTCTATGCTCGAGACGGAAAGATTCACGGAATCATGCTGGTCGACGACAGTACAATAGAGGCTAAGAATGAAAAAAGCATACAGTCATGTTATTTCGATAGTGATGCCGGTGAGGGCGTACAGGCTTTGTCAAACTTCTTGCTTGACTATGCTGCAAAGAAAGGTTTCGGAACAGTCAGACTCTGGACTTGCTCAGACAATGAAATCATCGAATCATTAAGACAGATAGGATTCATAGGGGAAGTCGGCGGATCAACTGAGATCGTGTACTCGAAGGAACTGTAGCCGTAGTCACTCGTGCAAGACTTGGTACAGGCTAATTGCAAGGTGGTGGAGAAACGGAGATGACGGGGGGCATCAATGTACCTTTCTACTTCAGAACGGTGAGGTCTATGGCAATGTGGTACCTTCTTGCACCTACCTCACGGACGATTCGCCACGATGTCGCCTCGCATCTCTTGACGCCGTAGTCTTTCAGCTTGGTCTTAGTCTCGTTCATCACACTGATTGCGCCATTATCAATTTGTCTTCCTGTGACCTCTGCATAGAAGTTTATGACACATTCAGTTCCTTCTCGTAGCGCTTCAACAGTGCTGTCCAGAAATAGGATGGCTTGCTCAGGTAATGGCATAATGACTCTACTGCAGACTCCTTTCAACTGCTCTTGGCAGACAGTTCTCGCGTCCCCCAAGATTGGTACCACTTTTCTGAAGCATTTGTTTATCATGACGTTCTCTTTTCCAAGCTCATATGCCGTGGGATTGATGTCCACAGTGTATATTCTCTCGACGCCCGGGCACACTTTTGCTATTACTATGGCGTAGGTGCCGACGCCGCCAAACATGTTTACAACAACCTCTCCAGCCTTAACCTGTTTGGCTATCCTCATCCTCTCGTAAGACAGTCTTGGCGTGAAGAAGACTTTCTCCACATCCACGATGAACCTACACCCATGTTCACGGTAAACCGTTCGAAAGAGATTTTCGCATCCAGCCACCTCCTCACTCGAAGGAGAAGGTCTACACCAAATCAGTCTGAGTTGCCTAGTGCGAGCAATCTCCTCCGTATGTCCGACTATTCTGAACACTGCTCTCAGATTAGGGCGAGCCTCATGGAATGCCTCTCCAACTTCTTCTTCATATCGATCTAGCTCGTAAGGCACCTTAACTACAGCAATGTCGCCAATGATGTCGTACGAGTGATATATCAAATGTGCCTTATCCAATGGGATCGATTTGGCCAAAACCTCTCGCAAGCTTACCACTACAGATATTCTCCTGATTATTAGCTCGATGTCTAACCTTCTTCATTTTTCGATGGACTGACAGGGTACTGCTTTAATAACTGGAAACGCTGAAGAATCTGTGACAATATCTCCAAATACATGTAACTATTTGGATAATAGCTTGAACAATGAAATCTCTTTTGGAGAGGACTGAGATTTGACTGGTTCCAAGCCATCAATAAACATTCTTTCAAGAGAAGAAATAGAAGAGATCTATGAGTCATCATTATACATATTATCCGTAACAGGAATCATATTCAAGAGTGAACGAGCTCTGAAGACGCTCGCACAGGCAGGAGCTGAGGTCGATAACTCGACGGGCACAGTCAAATTCCCAAGGGATCTCGTCAAGAGGAGCGTGCAGAGTTGTCCAGACTCATTCACCCTATACTATCGTGATGGAAGTAAGGAACTTCATGTTGGAGGAGACAACGTATACTTCAATCCTGGCTCAGCCGCCCTGAACTTCTTGGAGAGCAAGTCGAATACTTCCAGGAAGCCTGTTTCGAAGGATTTCGTGAACTTCATCAGGGTTGCGGAGGAGTTGCCAAACATACATGCTCAGAGCACCGCATTGGTTTGCAGTGATGTTCCTCAAGAAATCGCTGACAGGTATAGGCTGTTTCTTGTTTTGAAGTACTCAGTGAAACCTGTTATCACGGGTACCTTCACACTGGATGGGACATTGGCCATGAAGAATATGCTCTCAGTTGTTGCTGGGGGAGACGGAAAACTCGCTAAGCACCCAACAGCGATTTTCGATTGCTGCCCCTCGCCACCTCTTCTGTTCAGCGAAATTACAGCTGAAAGCTTAATCGACTGCGCGAAGCACTCGATGCCAGTAGAACTCATCTCGATGCCCCTAATGGGAGCAACAGGTCCAGTCACCATTGCAGGCTCGTTAGTTCAACACACTGCTGAAACACTAAGCGGAATCGTGCTCGCACAGACCGTAAATCGAGGTTGTCCAGTAGTTTACGGCGGCTCGCCCAGCGCCTTTGACATGCACTATGGGACAACTCCAATGGGCGCACCTGAAACAATTCTCATCGACCTAGCTTATGCTCAAATCGGTAAATGGCTACACATGCCAACTCACACCTACTTAGGAATGTCTGATTCAAAGCTTGTCGACGCACAGGCAGGTTTCGAAAGCGGCGTAAGCGCAGTGTTAGGTGCGATGGCTGGAATAAACATTATATCAGGTCCAGGAATGCTCGAATTCGAAAACTGCCAGTCACTCGAGAAACTCATTATCGACGACGAGATATGTGGAATGGCATTACGCATTGCTAGGGGCTTTGAAGTCAATAGCGACACGATGGCGATGGAAGAACTTCAGGGCAGAGGAAGGAAAGGAAGCTTCATATCAGTGCCGCATACGTTGAAGTGGTTTAGGAAAGAACATTACTTCCCGTCTGAAGTGGTTAACAGAGCAAACAGAAAGCAATGGGAGGAGGAAGGAAGTAAAGACATTCTGAAGCGTGCTGGCGAACGTGCTAAGTCAATTACTGAAAAAGCAGGATCCAAGAAAGCCGTTCCACAGAACATAGAAAAAGAAATGAACAGGATCATGCTAATAGAACTAAAGAAGTTCAGGGTGAGCAAGATCCCATACAATGATTAGCTCCAGACAGCTAAGGACGATCTGAGATACCCGAGGGTCCTCATTTCTCTGTTTTTCTCCTTCAATTCTAGTTTCAAAGAATGTTGCGACCTAAGGACTGGTTTTCTGCATCTCTCTCGCGAGACGGCGCCAAGCTCTGTGTGGTCGTTCCGATCATGCGAACCTCCCAAAGAAATGCGAGCGTCGCAACATTTTTTCGCAGACAGGCAATTAGGTTTAAAAATGGTTTTTCACAGTTTCCTTATTCATAACACGTTAATTCAATCTAATGAGCAAATTGC
Organism: Promethearchaeati archaeon; assembly: GCA_019058495.1. Taxonomy (GTDB): domain Archaea; phylum Asgardarchaeota; class Atabeyarchaeia; order Atabeyarchaeales; family Atabeyarchaeaceae; genus JAHPYV01. The sequence continues at coordinate 14,766 of JAHPYV010000026.1, read as the reverse complement.
CATCCATCTTGGAGCAGATCCAAATGAGTCGAAGAACAGCTCCGAGCATAAAATCCTACTTCATAATGTCTGTACTTCTTATTTCCATGATTGGAGGATTCATACTCTCTTCTAACAATTTCACATCACAACCAGCTGGTGGCGGTGGAGCAGCTAATGACGAACCACTTGCGCACCTCGCTCCATCATTTAACACACCGAAATATGTCTTCATCGACAACTTCAGCAGTCCACTAAATAGTAGCTGGTACACTAATCCAAACGCCTTGGCCAGAGGGGCAACTTTCAGTACAATAACGAAACCAGGATACCTCACGTTATATACGCCATCAACCAACTCATTTCAGCAAACGAGTGCCTTGACTGCAAACAACGGGGCCTACGCTAACGTTACCTTACCGCGTAATCTTGATTCACAAAGCGCTACGTTCACAATAGAAACCAAAGTCGACTACACGAAGACTGGAAGCTCTAACTCCTACCAGTTGGGCCTAATAGTAGACTTCCCGGCCCAGAGAAACATGCTGATTTGGGGTCCGTACCAATCAGACAAATCAATTGGACTCACGTACCAAGGAAGCTTACAAAGCCCCAAATATTCGCTTTCCTCGGCTCCCTCCGCCTACTACTTGAGAATAGTTAAGAATGGTACTTCGTACTACTGCTACCATTCAACCGACGGAGACAGTTGGATCCTAGATCGTACTTATACTCAGTCTGCCTCACCGAAGTTTGTTGGCTTGATTGTCAGAACATATGGCAGTAGTCCTTACCCAGAAATAACAGCCAACTTCGACTACTTCAGGGTCAGCGTTGACGCAGCGATTGACGAGGTAATTCCGTCACTCACGACTCTTGGCACTGGATGGCCGACCACAATACAAGCACACATGAAGTATTACTACAACACGACTGATATCGGATCCGGCTACGTAGGTCTGTTGGCAAACGGAACCCAATGCCAAGTCCAAGAGACAGATAGCAATGGATGGGCAACATTCAGCGTAGCCTTCTACACTGTCGGCCTAAGGATTTGCACGCTTTACGCAATAAACAACAGCCAATACAACCTGAATCCTCTCAGCAACTTTACTAGCCTTGAAATTACTTGGACCGGTTACACGATAACGGTGGGAGCAACTGATCACGAAGGGCAACCGGTTAGCGGAGCCACAGCGAGACTGCAATTCACAGGTAATCATACCTTTGTCAAGGCACCTCAGACCACAAATGCAACAGGATACTGTTCATTCAGTAGCGTTCCATGGGGAGACACTGGCGTTTATAGTTTGAACGTATTTGAGCGACTTTACAACTCAACTCATGCTTCATACTACAATACGACGGTTCCACTCGGCCGTGTTGACCATGACCTTCTTCAACCGGTCACATTAAATACAACGATCCTAACCGTTTACGTCGAGGACAGTAATTTAATTCCTTTCCAAGGGACAATAATTAAGGTTTATAATGGAACGGGCTCTCATGAACTGATTGCCACGCAAGCAGCGGACTTGACAGCTAGGGGGCTCGCGCTAGCCTGGGCAAATCTCACTCTACCTGTCCTTCCATTAACCAAGCCACTCAACCTTACGGTATGGTACCAAGGATCCCAACTCTACATAAGCGTGAACCAGACTGGTCTGTATCAGCACGGCTACTCGTTCTACTCTACGAACAAATGGTATTTCAATGTGACGGCTTCAATGGCAACAAATAAATTCCCAACCCAATTATCCTGGCGCTACAACCCTATCGTTGTAGCATACTGGGGTCAGTCATTCAACTTCTCAGTCTGGCTTGTGAGCTCAGGTACCAAGATCGATGCAAGTCCAGTGAACTGCACTTTTGGAAGCTTCATGGCTAACTTAGACAAGAACGGTTCGGTGACTGGAAACTACAAAATCACGATCCCGGCTGCACTAATAGGCAAGGTTCCTTTTGGCTCGACAAGCGCAACGTTCACATTGACTATCAATGCTTACCCTCTAGACCCATATTTGATACCTGTGCCTCTAACGATTCAAGTCATAATTAAAGCAGTCAACCTGACTGCTACATATTCTAACAGTCTTAGCACCAATTGGAATTCGAATGTTTCATTGTGGGTGCAGCTTTCACACCTTAATGGAACCAAATTTAACAGAGGCGCCTTGTCAGTTAATCTGGATGGAAATCCATCTTCCTTCCCATTTTCACCAGTAATGAATGGGTTCTATAACTTGACTAGCTCAAGCGCCTTTGGTTTGCCTGTTGGAGACCACACATTCCAGTTAGCCTTAAGCATGGATAATTACACGCTAGTTGGTGTTCCAGGGCAGATTATTTCTATTCGCCTTTCGATTCAACCAATACTTACAAGCCCTATTGTCTTAACGCAAAGCTATTTTAATGAGACTCAGCAGCCTCAGTCAAGTCACTCGGTTCTTTACTGGAACTGGACCGTGGTATACAATATCAGCTACATAAACCAGGTTAATGGGATGCCCATAAGAAATGCGTCAGTATACGTCGCGTTCTCAAGGGGTGGACAGGAAATCCTTGGAAGCATCGCAAGCTACAACTCTACCACCTCAACGTACGTGGCGGAATTTGATACACTGAACTTTGGAAACGCGGGTAGCTATGTCTGCACGATCACCGCTTCTGAGGCTGGATACAGTACAAAGTATTTCAGCGACGTATTGACCATATCGTGGAGACCAATGTCATTAACATTCTCAAGCCAGAATTACAATTCGTTGAAAGGCCTGTTCGGCGGAGATTCCAGTGCCCATGTTGAAGTTACATTGAAGGACCAGCTCAGTGGGTTCCCTCTTAGCGGAGCAGACTTGTCCTATACATGGGAATATGGCAGCGGAAATTTCACATATATTGTTGGAGGCATCTATGCAACTGATGTTCATGCAGATGCGAATGTCCCAGTAAACGTGTACGTCATGACTATTAATGCCACCACGCCAGATTACACAGGTCAGGTTGCAACGGTTAACATGAATGTTGACTTCCAAGGCGGACACGGATGGTTGCCACTAGTTGGCATCGTTCCAATGTCGATGTTCATCATTGTGCTTGGGGCAGTGGTAGCTGTTGGAAGCGTTGGTGGAATCAGGGCCTACATCTATGCAACAACCCCATACATTATCAAACAGATCAACAATGCGCTTCAAGCTATAAACAAAGAGGAACAGGCAGAGCCAATCGAGGGACTGAGAACCAGAATCGAAACACCCTTCTCACTGCTACTCCCTGAGCTTGAAGCGTTAGGCATAAGCCTGGAGAAAGAAGAGGCAGCAAGAAAGAAAGAAGTCAAGAAGAAGGAAAAGAAACAGGCAAAACTCAACAAGAAGGCAAAGCAGAAGGTCAAGGCTGCGCTGAAGGCGGAACCGAAGACTGTGGTTACTGAAGAAGTGTCTCCAAAAGGAGTCAGTCAAGAAGTGAAACCAGAGCCCAAGGCTATGGAGGAAGTCAAACCCGAGACTCAGATAACTGAAGAAGCGAAGCCGGAACTAGAAACCAAAACGAAACAGGAGCAACTTGAACCATCAGAGACTCGGACTGAAAAAGGACCATCACCACCAGCAGAAGTTAAAGAGAAACTGGATAACAATGTAGATGAGAGCAATGGCGAAGTATCTGAACAAGAAGCCGGAACGTCCAAAGGACCAAGTGAGGAAGAGAAGCGCGATAAAGGAGGTAATTGAGAGAAATGCCAAAAGCTCTTGCAGTTGTAAGATGGGACGACCGGGTTGGAACAGTGATTGAAGGTTCCTATCCCAAGAACGTCAAAGGGTTGACCCCTGAGGTCACAATGAAAGTCTATGGCACTCACACTCTTGGAAAAGAGATTCCTACACCTGACTTCCTAGTCGCCAGACTTGAGAACCTGAACATCGCGAGCTTCTATGGCGGCCTATCGGTTCAATATTTCGTACTACTCATACTTGATCCCGATGAGAAAAGTGACCTATACGAAGATCCACTAATGGAAATCGCTTTTAGAGTTTTCGAGAACCTTGAAGGCAAGAAGTACAAGGCGGACCTCGAAGAGCTGTTTGAGTACCTTAAACGCTACACTAATATGAATGAAGAACAGAGGCTCGCCCTTTTCATCTCAGATCCAAACCGATATGCTATCATCGAGCGCCTAGTTGTTGACGGAAGCGTCACGAAAGGTGAACTAGAGGAGTACGTGAAGAAGAAGACTGGTCGCGCAGTGGAAATCGATGTATCCCTAGCTCAACTCGTCAAATTTGGCTTAGTCTCTACGGAGTGGGTTGAAGGACTCGCAAGCGAATGCGCTTTCCTCACGCGAGACGTTTTCCCGATGAGGAAACCTGCCATGAACATTATTGAGAAAGCAAAAGGGAACCTCCTGCCAAAGGGGGTAGCCTCGGTGTATCTCTCAGAAGTTCGAGAATTCTTCAGAGATTATGGACAGAAGCTGAGTGGTTCTCTGGAATGGATTAACCAGGATGCTCCTCTTGTTCTATGGGCAATAAAGGATCTAGTTGTGAGCGATATTGTATCTATTTTGAGAAACGATGCTTTGAAGGTTGATGATATTCTTAAACGTATCAAAGCGCCTGCAAAGGAAGTAAGCAAAGCGATATCGCAGCTTCTTAACGCAGAGTTCTTGACAGTCCTTCCGGACAGTGACAGTGTCGACTACGCTCTGCTGAAATCCGAACCCAGAATATTGTCAACATTCCCAGACTACATCGTCAATACTGTTCTTGACCACTACAACAACGGGTTAGTACCTCCTGCCCAAGTGACCCGTTACTTGAATGTCTTGAAGGACAACTATCCGAAAGGAGAGTAAACAAAAATGATGAGAGCAGTATTCGTATTCAAGAATTCTGGTGAAAAGGTTTTTGAGCGAATTTACATCCCTGCAAAAGATCTAGACCTTGAAGCAGCGCTTAAACTCGTCGTTGCTGCAGGGGGACAAGTTAGGTCAGGAGGATTTGAAGTAACCGAGATTCACAAACATCAGTTCTTTTACACCTCAAATGAGGGATATGTTTTCATAGTTCACACGGACAGGACAAACACTGCAGATGAGATCAACGAACGGCTCCTAGCTATGTCTTCCACTTTCCTGCAGAGATACAAGGAACCGCTAGCGAACTGGAATGGCGATGCAAGTCTGTTCGATGGATTTGGCAGCGTTGTAGACGAAACGGTTTCCAGTCTGCCGATAAAGGCAAGCTTGATAGGGTTTGGTGGAGTAGGGAAGACAACTCTCCAGAAACTCGTAAGCGATGGGGTTCCACCTCAGGACTACAACCCGACTTTTTGGGGAGACCGCATACTACTACGCGGAGAAGCCTTCAGGACGTTTACGATCTCGCTCTTCGACTTAGGCGGGCAAGACCGTTTCATAGGGTCATGGCCACAGTTGATAGCGAGATCTGAGGTTGCAATTATCGTCACAGATTCTTCACCTGAAGGAGTTGAGAGAACAAAGGACATTGTACTGCCTCTAGTGAAGGAGAAACTGCCGTACAGTAGGGCAGTGGTAATCGCGAATAAGCAGGATCTACCGGGTGCGCTCAAACCGCCAGAGATAGAGAAGATCCTTGGTGTTAAGACATTCGGAATGGTCAGTAATGATCCCAGTTCAAGGGATACATGGATCAACATACTCAAAGATGTGATATTTGAGAAGATTTAGACAGCATCAAGTTGCGGAGTGGGAGGGTTAGGAGATCTTCTCGAGGATTTGGAGGACTGGAACTTGCTAAGAAGATTGCTAGGGTTTCGGAGGTACAAGCCAAAACCCGTTGAGCTGGAAGGCAAGAAACTTGACAAGTGGAACAAGCTAAAAAAAGAGTATGATGGCGCCAGGCAAGAACGCGCTAAACTCAGGGATGAAATAACGGAAATTGACGCCAAACTGGCGAGGGGGGAAATTTCAGACAGAGAACGAGACAAAGAGTTCCGCATGAGACTGTCCAAAGCTGGGGAGCTCTCGAGAAGAATGGTTGAAGTAGTCGGTGAAATGGCTAAACTTGGCAGGATTCCAGAAGGCTACCAAGAATAAGCGGCTACAGATGAAAATCGCGATATGGAATGACGACATATGTCAGCATCTGAAAGCGAATCTCTGAGTTCGAAGCTTCGTTCAATTGATGTGGCGCTAGATAACTTCAATAGTCGATTGCAAGACTCATTCAGCTCTCAAATCTCAGCGATCAGAAACAAGGTGGAGAACGTGAACTCCAGACTCGTTTCAGCGATTGTAAAAGGAGGAACGCCTCAACTGATCCTAGACCTCCGCGTCGTGCTCGAAGAGATTAAGGGCATCATCCAGAAAGATATTTTGCAGAATATTACTCAACTGTTTAACGAGAAGCTGAAAGAGCTCCAGGGGCTGATATCGCGGGTTAAGGGTGTCTCAAACGATCAAAGCAACACTCAACGACCTGCAACCGCACAGCGGCAAGTCCTAACGCAGCCTGGTTCAAGTGGTCTTGCGTCTGACTTAAGCAGACCAACTGGAGACAAAGACAGGGAGATTGCGTCACTCAGGGAAGAGATTAATCGCCTCTATAATCTGACAGAAAGAGAGCCTAGGTTCCAAGCCTTCTGGATTCTTAGAGACGCATATCCGAGCTCACTTCATATAACGAAAGTTGCTCGAACATTGAACGCGACGCCTGGCGAGGTACTTGAGAACCTTAAGATCTTTCAAAGGCTTGGGCTGATAGAGATAAAGGAAGGAGAAGCTAGGGCAACCAAGCTTATCAGGCCAAACAATCCAGGTACGCAAGTAACCTAGGTCTGGAAGGGTATATCTGTTTAGCTTCTTTCTTATACAATTTCTTACTTTTTCTTTGGTGGTGCTTTCAGAACTTGGGATAATAGCATCTTGGTGATTTTCTCGAAGGCTTGATCGATGTTAGCGCCTGTCTTTGCCGATGTTTCTATATAGTCTGCTTCTAGTTCCTTCGCGACTTTTTCGCCGTCTTTCTTGTCAACTTTTCTAGGCAGGTCAGTCTTGTTTCCAACGACTATTACTGGCGTCGTCTTAGGAACGAATCTCATCATTTCCTCATACCAAACTCTGACGCTCTCGTAGGTTTCAGGTCTCGTAACATCATAGACTATGAATCCAGCATTTGCGCCTCCAAAGTACTTCTCAATCACCGTCTTGAAGATCTCCTGTCCAGCAATGTCCCAGATCATGAGTGACACAGAGTTCCCCGCCATATTGTAGTTCTTAGAAGATATGTTCGTTCCCAAGGTAGGTATGTAATTCTCCTTAAAAGCTGCGCTAACATGCTTAGACACCATGCTTGTCTTGCCTACAGATGGATCTCCTATGATGACGACCTTGAAGACGTGCCTTGTTCTGAGAATCCTGATCACGCTCCTAACAATATGCTACTCGCCAGTAGTCCTTTCAGGGTGCCTAATGTTAGGACCTATCTCTATGCTTTATAGGAACATACTTTTACTAGTTAATTAACCATTCTGGTTTTCAGTCAGCAAGAGTAAGTGTGATGCGAAGATTAAGTCCACTCAAAACACGTATCTCGGAAACCTTAATAGTAGCTCCAAAACTCTTATCCTAAGAGTCCAACACATTCAGCAATACTTAGCTAGGAGCGTGAGTGGCTCACCCATGATTCGCGGAACATACGTTTTGCGCAAAAACGATGGAACTATCCTATTCCACAGAGCTTATAGCCAGGAAAAACTGGACGAGGTTCTTACCTCAGGTTTTCTTGTTGCAGTATCCAGATTCTCCTCTGAACTGGGAAGTGGGGAAATAGACTCGATAGTAATGAAGAACCTTAAGTTTGTCTACGGAGCATTCGAGAACATAATGATCATCTTCTACGTGGACCGCGACGACGATGACCAATTCGTTAGAGAAGATATTAGAAAAGTCGCAAGCCAATTCCTTTGGCAATTCGGAGACGAAATAAAGGAACTGAAAGCCAGCGACACAAGTAAATTCAAGACTTTTGTCCCTGAACTAGATAGAATAGTCCAGGAAGAAGTCAGAGTCAAAATAGTACTTATCGGTGAACCAAAGGTAGGAAAAACAACGATCGCGAAAATAGTTGCGAAGGAACCAGTTCAAGCCAATTATGAGGCATCTCAGGTAGCGACGATCAAGAAGGCGGCCTTCGACAAGTTCGAAGCAATCCTGTGGGACATTCCAGGTGCAGGCCTTGATGGAAAAGGATGGGAGCAACTAATCAGAGGCGCAGGGGTGGTTTTCGTTGTCTTGGACTCAAGTCTGGAAAACGCGGTAAGATCAAAAGCCATAGTCAGCAGGATATCCGAAGTTGCCAAAGGCGCAGCCGTATTCGCCATAGCAAATAGACAAGATCAGAATGAAGCAGCGAATCCAAGTATCCTGGAAAGAGTACTAGGAGTCCCGACTTATGGATTATCTGCTGTCAGTAACACGGCCAGGGAAGATATAATCAACATAATCCGAGAAAGCTTAATGATCTCACGAAGAGGAAAGAAAAAGGGAGACGCCCAGTCGGCACTAGGCGACGAGATACTAAGACTCAAACTCGAGGTCGACACAAGTAGGCGGGAGATAAAAGAGGTGAAAGATATACTTGCGGTTTTAGCGAGAAAAATAGCTCAGATGGAGAAGCGCTGATAAAAGCGATGTGGAAATGCAGAACGGAATTCACATTGACACAGACTTTTCCGGGGCAATAGGATTCGTTGCCGCTGCAGTCTTTCTTCTCTGTCTTCTGTAAAGTGCTCTAATCTTTTAGTTTGATGAAGCTAGCTGGAATACGTTTATTATCATCCTCCAGGATGTCTAACGCTTTGGCAACTCTTGTGCTAATCGCGATGCTCTTGCTTTTCTCGTAAACCATAAGTCTGCTTATGACGTCACTAGCCTTATCCTTGTTCTTCCTTGCTAGAATGGTAAGGTCAGCAATTGTCCAGCTTTTGGCGAATACGCTATCGTCCTCCAGTAGCTCAAACAAAGTGGAGAATACTATTTCAGTTTCCTTCGTTGGGAGCGTGATATTCGAAAATATCATTGCTATATGCCACTTGACTATCGGGACCTTCTCGCTCCTAGCTAGCGTTGCAAATTGGGGTATGAGACCCTGCAACATATCTGGGCGAGTTCGGGAGATTCTCTCCAATGCATGAGCCGTTCTTCCACGCACGATGCCGTTGGATTCGGTAAGCCCCTCGACGACGTTTGCTAGTATCTGGGGGTTCTTCATCGCTTGGTCCGCCAGTTCATTTGCTCTGCCATCTGAGCGTAGGTCACCGCCCGTTAGCTTCTGCAAAAGGTCATTCATAATATACCCTCAAGCTATGGCATCGTTCAAGTTTGTGGATTACTCTCTATGCGCATTACACTGAACAGAATTGAGGTGCTCCTTTCTTAACGATTCCTATCAACGAGGTGAGGGAAAATGGTTCCAAAAGAAATAGAAGTTGGATTCAGAGAAGTCGGAAGAATACCTAACAGTTCCTTCAAGGACGCAGAAATCATTGATGAGGTAAGACTGGCATTAGAACTCTAACCGATGAACCAGTTCCTGTTCTTCACATACCTTCGACAAGGAGATTGTTAGAAGTCGCAACTCTCCGAATTCTCTGAAACTTGAAGAATCGGGAACTTGGCTCGCTCGTTGCCAACTGCTTTCAAGTGTCTTCTACTTTTCCGTACGCTTTACGAACCTCTTGTCCCATGAAGACTTCGCTACCATCATCTGAGTCAGTTCCTCAAGTTTCCTTCTCAAATCACGAATCAAGCACAGCTTGTCCGATGATACTTGTTCTCCAAGTCTCGTGGATGCATGCCTGACATTGTCGATGATGTCTCGGATCTCTTCGGGTGAGAAATAGTTATTAAGAAGCCCGCGCTTAGCTGCTTCCAATTCCATCTGGTACTTCTTTATCTTGCCCCAAATGGAGTATGGGTTTCCTTCATAACGCGTGCTTGGAGGCATTCAATCACCTATCGTGGCTCATCGACAAGCACAGCCCATTCTATCATATGTTCGCAGCAACGGGTGCAGATTAATGCGAATTGACATGAATCACCTATTATTATCAAATGTATATATATGCATTCCTCAATTCTCAAGATATTCTCACATTCAGGAGGGACAATCGCAGAATTGATTATTCGCAGTCACCCCGTCTCCCCATAAAATGGATACGTGAACGGGGTTGACGTGGAAACCAACGAGAGGAACGGAGAATGCGACATTGGATCTGTGAATCAGCTATTTTCCAGATTTCTTGGGGGTCTGTTGATGTGGGCAGAAAAATCACAACAGCTTCGAATCACCGAAATCTTTCGCCAGGAAAGACTGCAAGAAGCCAAAGAAAGAGGAGGAGGAGACGGCTGGGGCACTTTAAGTTTTGGATGCGATATGCCCCTATAAGGGGCAGTCTTTCTTATGCCGCAAAGCTCTTTAACAAATCTCGAGCCGAGAGTGTCCCAGATACATTGCCACTGGAGTCAATCACGAGTAGATGATGAGCCTCCACCGCGCCCATTGTTTTTATTGCGTTCTCTATAGTTTCATCTTCACCCACCATAAGGCAGGGTTTCAACCCTGTCAATTGGCAGACACTCATGAAATCCTGTGAGAGCTTTCCTCGCATAATCTCCTCAATCTTGACCTTACCTACGTCCTTTGGTAGGCCTTCGAGTACATCTATCAGAACGTAACTCTTCATGGAGTGGAAGATGTCTGAGTCAGTAATTATACCCAGGAACTCCTTTCCCGACTTTACCACGGCGATGTCGGTGTCTTTCTCAGCCATGAACTTCGCGACCTGCGCGAGCGTTGACTCAGGGCTGACAACTACTAGCTTGCGGCTCATATACTTGCTAACTACATCTTGCAACTTAACCAAACTAAGTTCCCTCCAGTCATGGAATTGGTTTTTCACAACGTGGATGTACCTTAATTCGTATTCACACTGTTCGGTATTGCTTTTAAAATATACTGTGAAATTCACAGCAAGATCGATTTCAGGGCTCAACTCCAGCACGAAGGTAGGATCGAAGAAAGACTAGTTAGAATTGCCCGTGTTTTCCGTTTCCTTTAGCGAAGCGCTTCGCACCTTCGAAGGTTTCCCCACTTTGAAGAGTCTTCAGCCCATGTTCAAACTCGTTAGACATTGCTTCCCTGATGCTCAATCCATGCTGCTCGTAGGCGGACAACCTGTCTTCTCGCATGCAGGTTTGAGGGAAAGCGGCGATTTCACGTGCAAGTTTTTCAGCTTCAGGTCGAGAGTTCCCAACATCCACAACACGATTTGCCAAGCCAATCGCGTAAGCCTCCTCGGCGCCTACAGATCGACCAGTGAGGATCATGTCAAGTGCTCTACTTAGCCCAATTAACCTTGGCAGCCTTACAGTTCCACCGTCCATCAAAGGTACTCCGAATCTCCGACAGAAGATTCCAAAAACAGCGTTCCGTTCAACGACTCGGAGATCGCACCAGAGCGCTAGTTCTAAACCTCCGGCAACCGCGTAGCCTGCTACGGCTGCAATGACTGGTTTAGAGAGAAGCATTCTGGAGGGACCCATAGGCGCGTCGTCTGTCTTCGCAATTCGATTGGCATGCCCTTTAGCGATCGCATTCAGGTTTGCCCCGGCGCAAAAACAGTCGCCTGCTCCCCAGAGGACTGCTACAAGGGCTTTCTTGTCGCGCTCGAATTCTTTGAAGGCGTTCGCCAGTGCCGTGGCTGTTGGTCCGTCAACTGCATTCTTCACTTCGGGGTTGTCCATGATTACGGTTGTCACAACATCTTTTTTCTCAGTTCTTATTCCCATTTTTGCTGACACCTCGCAACGAGTTCTCCCACTCAGGGGGATTGGACAGATCTTTAGGCGCGCTCAAGGTTTCTCAAATGCATCTTTGAGCTGTCGATGCCATCTCTGTATCTTCTCTCTGTATGCACCTATCTCATCAGAGCCGAGATATCTCTCTGGATCTTTAGTTAGCATCCCTGCTAGAACTTCCATCTCATATGTATCGAAGTTCCCAATCGTCACATTGATTTGCTCCTTGGCAGCAATCAGAGCTTTCGAGATCTCTCCACAAGGTTTCGAGAGACTCTTGATTACTATGCGCAGTATTCCAGACACGGTAGCCTCTGATCGCTCTGCAAATGACACTGCTTCGATTGGGGCAGAAGGGAAGGCTAGTGGAGGTCTCTGATCTTCAGGAACGCCCAGAACATCCATCAAAGTCACGATCAACTTAATGTGAGCTTCACCGAGGGATGAGATTCGGAAGATGCCTTCTTCCAGCTTGCGCAGGGATTCTGAGAGGTTCCTATTCAAAACATCCATAGATTTCTTAACTGAAGTTAATGCTTTAAGAGCCTCTTCTTCCGAGTTCTCTGTCATTCTAATTCTCCTTCCTCCTCTCCATGGTCAGGTTGCGTTCAAGATCCTGAGATGGCATCTTTGAGATGGAGAGTCCACTCTCTTATCTTGTTTCTAAATGCTTCCTGTTCATCAGAGCCGAGAACTCGGGCTGGGTCTTTGGAGAACTCCCTTGCAAGGATCTCCATCTCGGTAAAATCAAAGTCACTTGATACTTTGATGATCTCCTCCTTTGAGGCGTTGATAGCTTGAGCGATGTCTCCGCATGGCTTTCTTAGACTCTTGATTATCGGACGTAGCAGTCCACTCGCCATCGACTCAGCTCTCTCGGCTGAGGATACCGCACCCACGGTTCCTGGAAGATAGGCCAAGGGAGGACTTAGCTCTTCGGGTATGCCTAGAACATCCATTATGGTCTTGGCCAGTTTGAAGTGGATCTCGCCGAGAGCTGTGATCCGTGTGGTCGCCTCGTCCAGTCTTGTTAATGCCTCGAGGAGTTTCTCGTTTAGTTTTTCAAATGATTTCTGTATCGAAGTCAGAGTTCTTAGAGCTCTACCCTCGGAGTCTAGAGTCATTATCTGCTTTTCTCCTATTTTTCACAATTGAAGTAACGAGCTATTTCAGTCGCACCTTGCATCAGCAGCCCGAGTATTTCAAACGGTCATTCTATCTTCGTGGTATACTAGTCTGATACTGTTTATTTCATTATTGGATGAAATCTCCTGCGTTGAGAGGATAAATGTTGAAAATCAATATCACTTCACGCTGTTAATGAAATGGCGAAGCAACGGCCAGAAGAACATGAAAGAGGAGACTAACTGAGCAAACTTCCTTGTTGTTCCAAAGAACTGGAAACCGCGACCAGGGATGCAGACTTTGCCTTAGCCAATCGTGAAAAGAACTCAAATCGCTGAACTTATCGATTAGCGTGTTACTTAGAGGCGTAGCTCGTCCATGCAACCAAGCTTCATTGGAATGGAATTCATGTCTTGGGTATTGTTCATCATCTGTTCCTGGCATGCCCTCAGAGTTGTTCGCAGCCGCCAAAGATTTCTGGAACTCGTGATGGCGCTCGTCTTTGGCGTTCTGCTTGAGGAACTCAATGTTATTCTGAGCGGCGGCTTCTACGTCTACGGAAGAGACTTCCTGATAATACTCGACCAAGCACCACTCTCCATATGCATAGGCTGAGCAGTAATAATCTACTCAGCCATGCGGATCTCAGATTCTTATGGTCTCAGTGAACGCATCAAACCGTTCTTCGATGCTATTCAAGCCATCCTAATCGATCTTTCCATGGACGCTGTCGCCATCCGGCTGGGATTCTGGCGCTGGCCTATACCTCTAACCGACGGCTGGTTTGGTGTACCAGCAAGCAACTTCTTCGGCTGGATGTTAGTTGTTGCGCTCTACTCAGAATACACGAGGCTCACTAGATACCTCATAAGAGAGAAAAAGGATGAGCGCTACCTGGTCTTGCAGATAGCCTCGCCACTGGTATGCTACGGAATTCTATACTCCTTCCTATTACTCTATGTAACGGTTGCCTACTCACTTTTCGCAGCTGAGGTTCAACGCTTCACAATATTCGCGATCGAGCTAGTTCTCTTCGGTGCCATAGTGCTAGCTTCTATGATAAGACGAGGACTCAAGGTACGTGGCGGAGTGGAACCAGCGATGTCATTTATCCAACTCAACTTCTACGTCGTGTTTCTAGCGGCTTTGATTATCACCGGCATGTATGTTCAAATTCCAGCAATGATTCCCATCGCGATCGTTCTACTAGGGATGGAGCTTGCTTTGCTCATGGCGCCAAGCTACAGACTGAGAAAGCAGTAGCAATACAGGAATCTGTCAAGTTTCTCTCAACTTCCTTTCAAATCTAAACATTAATTATAATAGGAAAAGCCTTATCAGAAACAATATAATTTTCCAAGAAAACTACCTTTGGGCTTGATGTTTCATACAGATACCATAGATAAGTATCTATGCATACCCCAGAAAACAAGTAGTATCTATAGTATCTAAAGATACTAAGACACCCAGTCCACTTCTGCCCCATAAGGATCAGATATTAGTCATATGGATATATGGACATTAACACAGCACGAAGTGCTCTGTTATTAATAGATACTAAGTTGATCGTTGAGACAAGTTTATTGATATATTGACATGCTCGTGGTGCACCCTACGGTGCACTCACATCGCATGTTCGCTACGCGAAGGTTCTTTTGAATTCTAAAGATTACACTAATAAGACTGGTTCTGCATAAATACTAAAGATGATTAAAATGACAGAAAACAAAACAAAGAAAGTTAAGGTTCCAGAAAGAACAATCACAAGAGAATATGGAATTGGATCACATGGACCCATACTGAAAAAGAAAGACTTAGACTCATATACC
>JAHPYV010000212.1 GCA_019058495.1 Promethearchaeati archaeon | reverse complement strand
AGAGGCCGGTCAGTGGGTATAGGCGCATGTTTGCAGCGATGTAGCCTAGTTCCGTGCACTTGTATTTCTCAGCAACGGTTGTAACTAATTCCGCGTTTATCAGTCGGTCTAGGGGCAATGCTCTTGAAAGAGAGCGTGCAATGACTTCCTCAGCATAGGGTTTGGCTGTTTGTGCGGAGAGCAGGTATCGGGCTACCTTGATCAAGTGATTGCACAATCGATTTCGTTCGCTCCATTCGCTCCAACTGTCCCCCAATCTTCTGTTAAAGCAGTCACATTTTGCGCCATTCCTGGAACTGAACGAACAGGTCACCCAGACATCCCCGGCTTCCTTTGTTTTTGCCTCGATCCTGTCTCTTGAAATACTAACGATCTTTACCACGATTGGCGCTTCCTGCTTCTCCTGATCTCGTTTCTCTGGGATAGTTCCGCGCACGCCGTTGATCGGGTCTTGGAATGGTTGATGTTGATTTCGGTCTTTGGTAAGTGTCAACAGCAGATCCAGCAATCCCTGGGCGTTGAAGGAGTTTGCTCTCAGCATAGGAGTAACATCAAGATTCTCAGGAACTCCTGATCTCCACCAAAGCGTCTTACTAAGGAAATCAAACAATTCTTCACTACCACATTCCCCGCACTCGGAGATTCGTACTAGAAGTTGTTCGAGCATCGCAGATTCGCTGTTCATCTTGGACTTTATTACTGGAAGTGTGGACTCTACTTGTACATGCTTGTTTTGGTCTATGCTAATCCTGAAGTAGGTTTTCCTAATGAATTCGTATTCGGCGCTACTGTCTGCCAGTATTACTCCGAATCCGGTTCTGTCATATCCGGGACGACCAGCTCTACCAAGCATCTGATGCAGCTTATCTGGTTCGATTCTTCTTAGTAATGGTTCATGGGACGAAAGCTCCGAAGATTCGACATCGACGTACGAGGTGTCTGTGATTATGACCATCCTAGCAGGTGTGTTGATCCCGGTTCCTAACGTTGTTGTGCATGCAACTGCTTTTATCGAGCCTGCCTTGAATCCCTCTTCAACGATTTTTCTATCGTCAATTCTAAGACCTGCATGGTGAAATGCTACGCCACCTTCGACCAAGGACGCAAGCTTCTTGGTAATGCTTGGGATCTCATCGTTGCTCTTCAGGAGTAGCAAGGAAAGCGATTTCGCATCGGTCTTCTCTTTTTGAGTTAGTAAACCTTGCAGGGGTTTCAACAGACATAGAGCGATTTGGCTGGCTTTAGATCTGCTAGGGGTGAATACAATCACGCTTCCTCCTTGAGATATGGTTCTCTGACTGAGTTCGACCACAGACTTCTTCTTGTCCTTCGTTAAGAGAGCATCTAAGTGAAGAGGAACTGGTCGCTCATCCCAGAGCAAAAGTTTACTTTCGAGCCAGTCTGCGATCTCAACAGCGTTTCTAATGGGGGGACTCAGGGTTACCAGCTGAGCGTAAGGCATATTCTCTTTCAATCTGATAATGGTGGCTTCGAGTCTAGGACCTCTGTCTCTTTCTGCTAGATAGTTGATTTCATCAATCACAACTAACCTGACTCTCTTAAGCCACCAAGCTCTTGATCTGATGTAGGAATCAAATCGCTCATACGTCATGACCAAGATTTGATGAGTCGAGAACTCGCCTCTGTCGATTCTTAGACAAAAGTCTCCAGTGTCTATCGCGACTTTGATCTTTTTGTCTCCCAAAGCGAGTCTCAGCCAGTCATATTGTTGCAGAGCTAGTGCCTTCAATGGCACCAGAAAGACAGCTTTTCTGCTGTCGTTTTCTTCGACTAGTATTCTGAGAGTTGCCATTAGTCCTATGAGGGTCTTTCCGCTTCCTGATGGTGCAACTACCATTAGGTTGGCTCCTTCCAGAATGCCATGCTCAAGAGCTAGTTGTTGGATCCTGTTTAGATCAATCACACCTAGCCTCTTGAGAACATCGCGAAAAGTTGACTGGAAATCTTGGTTGCATTTATCCGCACTTCCGACACCCGATTCAGGAACCAAACACACACTTCCTGCAATGATGAGAATCAGTATTTTCTCCGTGTTCGCGAGTAATGTGGTGCATTTCTCGCTTGGAAGTTCACGGTTCGCGTTTCCTTTTGAACCGCTTACTAAGAATCAGCATAGATTTCTGGCGCCGTCGATGCTGATCGACCTCCCTATCCATGGACTCAAGCTCTCCTCGCTTGGCTTTGACGAGATGAGCCATCGTCAGTAGACCACCTGATGCAATTACCAACCCGGCTCCGAGAGGAGTAGCGAGAGTATTAAGCAAGGCAACAACCCAGGAAGTATCCCCATCATTTGGGCCCTTACTGTCTCCTCCACCGTCTTGTGTTCCTATTCTGACTTCGAATGATAGAGAGTTTGAGGTGGATCCTGAGTAGTATGAGGTTGATTCAAACTTTGAGTAGATTGTGTAGCTTCCGTTCTCGTTGAGCGTCAGCTTTGCCGAGGCGACTCCGTCGCCACCAGTTGTCGCGACAAAGTTCGTTCGCGCTCCTGAGGGAGTCACGACAATGAAAGACACCGCTGCAGACACAATTGGTTTTCCTGCTATGCTCTCTGAAAGTTGTCCGCTTAGCTCCAAGGTGTGACCGATGTTGATGATTTGAGTGCTGGTGCTGTTTGAACCTAGTGAGATCATAGTTGGTGTCTTATCCACCCAGATAGTGCTCGATGACTCTGAGGCGTTTAGCAATTCTGAACCGTCGAATACAACTCTCAAGTTGTATGTACCCGAGGAGAATGGCATCCAATCGAAGTCCAAGCAACCTGAGGAGTTCGATAGTGAGGCTTCGGCGAATGAATTGTTAACATAGAGACTGACCTGTGCTCCTATGACTGGGCTTTGAGTTCCGTTGAATGAGCAAATAGAGACTGCCGTTGAAGTATTGGAAGTCAATAGGTGGCTGTGGCAGTCAGGCTTAATGAAGTCTATCTCAGTTGGAGCTTTGCCGTCGCCTCCACCATTCATCCTAACTTCAACAGTTGTTTGAGTTATATTCGTCTGGTAAGTTCCTTTTGAACACCTAAACGCGAGGGATTGGCTTCCGAAGAGTCTGCGATCAATTGGCACTGAAAGGCTTATGGTGTATTGCCCGCTGTGTGTTGGTATTTCAGTTGCCGTGTATTCATATGTTCCAAGTATAGCCTTGACCGTTGCCTCTGTCAACGGCATATTGAACTGACTATCGGTCAGGGTTAAGTTCACAAGGTAGTTCACTCCTAGGCGCATTTCGTAGGGCAGCTGGATTGAGTTGACAATCAATTTCGTTTGTTCGGCTTCAATCCATGTCTGGTTATAGTAGCTGAGCATTTCAATGGCCATCCTCGTCGTCTCTAATCGATATGATGCTGCCTCATTGGACTTGAATGCGCCGTCTGGATTCTCGCTGTTCTTCACGAATTCTAGTAGTTTTGTAGCGTTGATTTTTGTGAGCTTGTTGAGCACTTGAAGTCCCTTGAAGGAGTAGTATGTGTCAACCAGGTTTGAGTACAAGTGTGTTTGAAGGAAATCTGTTGTTTTGATGATGTCCACATAGGATAGGCCGTTCAGTAGTTTTAATGAGGCTAGAGCCATGTATGTTGTCTCGACTGGTGAATAGGGTTCGAGTATGTAGCCGTCGTCCTCAAATGCTCCTGTCGAGGGGTTGTAGAGGCTCGTTATTTTGCTGATTGTGATTGTTGCGTTTGCGAGGCGACTCAGAAAATAGCTTGTATAGTTCAGGTATCTGGCCAGCGTCCACAGGCAGTCTATCGCATAGTAGGTATAGCGTAAACCTGTTGTTAGGTTGCTGGATTGTACGCCTGGAATATACTCGTAGTACCCTGCATATGTACCCGTTGTTACTTCACATTGGATGATTTTGTTCCACATTTCTTGTGCATGGAGGCTTGTCCAATTTTCATAACCGAGCTTCAAAAGAGCTGAGACGGCCAAGTCCGTCATGATTACCCCCTGTTCGCCTCTCTGGAGGAATGAGTATTCGAATGGCGAGTCATAGTTGGGATTCGAATATCCGTCTGAGCTCATGGGATAGCTGGATCTAAGCCATTCAAACCATTCATATTTCTGATTGTAAGACGAGACCAAGGAATTGTAGAGGCTTATTGACTGGGAGGTGTCCAGCAGTCCAAGGTTATAGAGAATGCATATCCCGTTGTATGTTTGCCAGATGTTAGACAAAGTCTTGGGGAGGTTTGAAAAGCCGTATGTTGGGGCTGGGGAAAGACATCTCAACACAAAACCAACAAAACCTTCCATGTCCCTTATCGCGCTTACGCCGTCCAAGTGTCTAAGCCCGAGCATAACGGGATAACAATCGGCAATTTCGTCAACAGGCTCATCGGTGCAATTGGCGCCGGACCATCCTCCGTCGGTGAACTGTACTGATGAAAGGTAACTCGCAACCACCGTCCGATCAATATCTCCGAGTCTGCCTAGGATCTCTAAGCTTGCTATTGAGTAACCTGTTCCATAG
>JAHPYV010000025.1 GCA_019058495.1 Promethearchaeati archaeon | reverse complement strand
AAACATAGGTTCAACAGCTCTTAGAGGATTCATTGACACACATAGAGTTGAAGCTGTTATCTGTGGCCACTGTCATTCGAATGGTGGTTTATCGAAGGTTTTGAACTCGTCTAAAGTCATCAATGTTGCTTCCCACGATAACCTGGGTTCGATTGGGAGAATCGCCATAATTACACTATCTGAAACTGGGGTCGAGGTGGAGTGGCACGATACCTTTGAGGTCCGCCCAGCTACTTCCGTGAGGAGGGTCTATGGAATAGGACCAGCATACGAAGAGAGACTTAACAAAGCGAACATCACGACGGTTGAGCAGCTCTCTAGGTTAAGTGACCTTTACGTTGTCGCTAGATCGACCGGGTTATCTGTCAGGCAATTGAGAATGTTCCAGCTAAAAGCACAGTCGATGATAAAACAAGAGACCTATCAAGTTGCACCATTCAACATTCAGGACGAAAAAGTGATCTACCTTGACATCGAAACCGACACTGCGTGTGAGAGGGTTTGGCTCATAGGCCTTCTAATTCACGGTCACTTCACTAGGCTTTACGCAGACTCATGGGATCAGGAAAGAGAGATACTTGAGAACTTCCTGAATATTCTAAAAGAACACGAAGGTTACACTCTAATAAGCTACTCTGGAACTAACTTCGACCACCGCGTCCCCCTTGGGGCAATCATGAGGCATGGCTTGGACGCCGAATTCTTCCGGATCTTTCCTCACATTGACTTGTGTACTATGATGAAAAGTTGCTTCATATTTCCGAATAGAAGTTTCGCCTTGAAGAACATTGGAGCCTATCTAGAATATCCTTTCAAGCACGGTGATCTCGACGGGTTCATGGTTGCTATTGAGTACCTTCAACATGTGAACACTGGGAAGGCTCTAGACCGTACTGTGCTTGAATATAATGAGGATGATGTTAGGGTTCTTCCCCATATAATCGATCGCTGTAGAATTCTTAAGACTAAAAGAGTGGTTCTTGATTTCTAAAGTATAGGGTATACGGAATTTAAGGCGCTTGTTAGCACTCGTTAGAGAGATTGGACGAGCTCAAGATGTTGTTAATTCTGTATATGCCCGACAGAAGGTACTAAATAGCGAATCACATATTACCTGAAGACCAGGATAGGCGTTGTAAGGAAAGATGAAAGCTTCAATTCAGCTAGCTAGCTTCAGGTTGCGGACGCACACTATCCCAGTACCCACGCGTTATGCGCGCTAACATCACTCTCCATTTCTTGGTGAATACTTTCTCTACAACCTCTTGAAACCCAGCTTTCCTACGAACCAGTTAACTACACGAAGGAGATCGCTCACAACACACTAGTCGAACAAACAAAGAACTCAGATGAGCAAGAAAAGTCACTCGCCCAGCTCAAACATTAACCGCAAAACCTACTCCAGCCTCAAAGACCAAAAGTAGATAGGAGAGAGGTCGATTCGTCGCGAGAAGTTCATCGCTGTCGCTCACTCTGGGACGGCAAATTCATCCCGTCTCTCCATTAAGTATTAGAGCTGTCTTCGCCTTTATTTCTTTTTGTCTTTGCTGGCGTAGATGCTGGTCTCTGGGGATAGCTGAATAAGGCTGCTTTCTCGCATGATTTGTGTAGCCGCGCTCGTTGAAAATTGGGATCGATTGTGGTGTATCAAAGATATTCCTTAGATTGGTCTTGGTGAGAGTAGGTAGTTTCCCCCGCCGTCGATGGTGGGGTTGGGTTGCTCTTCGGGTGGGTTGGGAGCAGCTGTGTGTCTGGGTGATGTTGCCCTCACGTTGCCGTGGTGGGTAGAGCCCCTTGGGCTTGGCAGGAGCTTTCGTCCATCCCAGACTCCCAGAGCACGGGACTAGAGCGTGCATCCCGTGGTGGTACTTGAGCTAATCTCCCGAACGTAGTTCATTTACCTAACGCCTCATTAGGTATCACTGACCCTAGTCTTGAACCTGAAAGGGTTCTTAACCGAGTTCATCCGTCTGTCTGTGTCCGAAGAATTGGATGCTTTTGGCGGTTTCGACGAGTCTGGCTTTGTGTGGAGAGATCTTGTGTCTTAGTCCGTTAGAGATCGTAGTGAAGAAGAGCTGTTTTGACTCTGTGATTGCGTCAACGTACGCCAATCCGTATGGTGTCCCTATGAGATCTCCTTTTTTGTAGCCATAGAGTTCTTTGTGTTCATTGTAGGGTCGCATTCTTCCGTTTTTCGTAGGATTCGAGTAATGGGTTTGTCGTGTGTTTCGTCTCTTAAGCTTAATCGTATGGATGGTGCTCGTTAGTTTCAATGGTTTAGCGAATGTGTCTCTGGTGCAGAGTGCGTCGAAGTAGTGTGTCTTCGGTAGTTTGGCTGCTTGTCTGTTCTGTTTCGTCTGCCAGCCGTATACTGTTTGGGTGGGCATGAGTTTCTGGAGTTCTTCGACGAGTCTGGTTTTCCCTGATTGCGTGAGGGCGCAGAATCTTAGGAAGTTCGTGTTTCTTGGGTTCACCGTCTCTGGGTTTGGCATGTCTGCTTCTCCAGGTGTTCTCCCGCCCTTCTTGGTGTTGCATGATAGACATGCGCATGTCAAGTTGCTCCATGAGTCTGTGCCACCCTTTCCTTTTGGTATCACGTGCTCTTCTGTCATCACTCCTTCTGTTGTTCCGCAGTATTGGCACGTGTAGTTGAAGTATGCAAGCACTGTGTGCCTCCTGTTTTCGGATTCGTATCCTGGTCCTTGTTGGTACTGAACGCCTTGTATCTGTGGGTGGATCATCTTCTGGGTGTCGAATGCGCCGGTTTCGGCGATGGCGCTTGTGATTGGAGTCATCTTTTGGAGGGTCTTTGTTATTCTCGTGATGGCTTCGATTCTCTGTGTTATCGTTGGTGGCAATGATCCTTCTGGTCGTCTGCGGTGGAATCGTCGTTTTCTGTAGCGGGTGTTCCTGTATCTCCGTAGTCTGCGTAGTTCTCTACGTTGGTCCATCTTCTTTTTTACGTCTTGGCGTTGTTTGGCTTCGCCGAGGAAGATGGCCCTGTCGTGTGTTCTGCACTGTTGCACTAGTGCGATGCCGTGAGTCTTGGCTCCGTAGTCGATTCGGATCTCCACTGGTTGCGTTTGGTGTGGTGTCTCGTAGTTTAGCTGTATGGTGAATGGGTATAGCCGGAATACTTTTGCTCTGCTCTGTTTCAGTAGTATTCTGGCTTTTGGCGGGGTTGTCGGCATCAGTGGTTTGCCGCATTTGCAAAGAACGAAGACGTAGGTGTTCTTCCTCCTTCCTCCAAGGTATACTCCTCTTTTTTCTTCCTCGGTTTCCCTTTCGGGTTTTCGGCCCCTGCTTCAAGCCGTATTGACGTTGACCCCGATCATTGGAGGTGTGTCCTAATCCTACTGTAGGAGGGGAGGAATGTTCGCGTTCCGCTCTGGTCGTGCTGGATAGATGCTCGTGAAAGGGGGGTTCCCAAGACACATCCGCATCTGGAGGCGGGGGCGTGCAGGTGTGCTTGGTTGTCGTCGTTATCTCTTGAAGGAGGGTTTGCCGAAGAAACTGACGCGGGTTTCACGAGCATCTTGTCTCTTACGCCTCCTTTGGTTTTTTATTCCTGTCTTCATCTGTTACGGGGCGTGAAAAGGGTTCAGTAAGGCTGGTGCCATCTGGCTGGTGGGGGTTTCAGCCAGAAACGAGCTTGGGTTTTCTTATATGGCGTCAGCCTCTGCGATGGCTTTGTATGGCGTTGCGAGAAGTGTCTTCTTTATCGGTTGGTTTCCCAACCCGTCAGGCTTTGTCGCCCCTCTTCTTTATCTCTCACATGTATTCTCCCATAACCGCCCTCTTACTCACCCTCTAACAAGAGTTAGAACATCATTATCAAACAAATTGAACCATCGATGTTTCCATGGGTGCATCCATCAGTGATGTGTCATAATTGAAGCATGGTAGGATGTGGTAGGGGGAGGGAGAAGGAAGTGAGAGAGAGTTACAAACGCAATTGCCTTGTTTCCATCCAAGAGTTTTCTCTAACGGTCTTTCGACCCGTAGCGCAAGGGTGTCAACGAACAATGAAAAAAAGAAGAGGAAAGGTGTGTCCCCCGATCTGTGGTAGCAATCAGAAACGTGCCATAGTCATTCTCTGAAAGTCGTTATGCAGTCGTTGGCATAGTCGTTCTCAGTACGTGCGCTCAAATCGATTTTCCCATTCTCGGGATCTCTCCCGAATGCTAGCACGGCTACACATGGTTACGTTGCCTGTCTCTCGTTTTCTCCAGCATCACCTTTGACAGTTCACCTCTCACAAAGCATCCTCGAAAGAAATTCTGGTTGATGAAAAGGTGATTTGGTCAAAGGCTCATCTTACTATCCTTTTCCATTCGCAATCTTGCTTTGCGATGATGGCTTTCTTGTCGGACCACCTCGATTCTTCTTGTCTGGAGGTGTGTCAGCGTGATTCCTCCTCTGCTGGAATGCGTTCCAGACTTCTTTTCCGTATTCTGTCAGCTTCACGGTGGAGTTGTCAAAGGTCACTAATGGTTTCCTCCAAGCTGCGGCATTGGTAAGCCTTCTCTTTGTGGCGAGAAACTTCCGCAGCTTTCCGCCGAATACTTCCAGGATCGCGTCAGGAACTTTGACTAGCAATGGTGAAGAGGAGGCAGCCATCTTGAAAAGCATGAACACGTCAGATGATGTTTCTCTCAGTTTCAGAAGCTTCTGCACATCCTGCTGACTAGCACTATCAAAGGCTTCAACATCGTTGTCAACTGATGCGCGATCATGAGCAAGGGCAGGACTAGTACCATCACCCCGACCATCCTGAGTGTAGTGTCCCCGACCACCTTCCACGTAATCATCATTAGCTTCGATCACTTCAGTGGCTTCTGACCTCGATGATGGCAATGATCCCGAGGGTGATGGCGGCGTTGTTCTATTTGTGGGTTCCAGCTTTTGCTCTGTTGGATGTGACAGTGTTGCTGGCTGCTGCGGCTTCGCGGTTGAAACCTTGTAAGGACCGCCTTGAACAGTCGTAACCAGTGCCTCAAATTTCCTCAACGATTTCACGACTCTCTCCTGCTCCTCGTTGAGCCCCATGAACTCCCCTACTCTTGAGGCATCGTAGGGGCTCCTGAACACAACTTTAGTCCCCGCGTTTGCAAGCACAAAGCTGCTTACCGTCGGCCTCTGGGCCACAAGAATCAAGCCCTCCCCAAACCCGCGAGCAGTCAAAATCATGTCCTCGGTAGCGGTCAAGTCACCCATTGTCCTCCTGCGGAGAACATCTGGAACGAGGAGATTAGCCTCCTCGATGACTGTGAGATGGCGCAAAGCGGGAGCGCCGACAACCCCCCTCTCAAAAGCCTCTTCAAAGATGACAGATGTGATCACGTTGAGCAGTAAACGCATGTCCTCCTTGCTGCAACCCCTCCTAACGCATCCGCTCAGATCCACAATAACTTTGCCGGTTCGAAGCATCTCCCTAAAATCAGGCTCTACAGGGGCACCGTCTTTCCCTCCGTCCCTGCTGTTTAGTATGTCGCCGATGACCCCTCTGCGGAATCTCTCCAGCCTGTTCTTCAAGGCCTCGCTGCTCATCTTGAAATCTCTGCCTTTGTGGTTCGTGACATATTTCCCGACCGCGTCAAACAAAGCATCAAAGAACCCTTCACCAGTGCTCTTTGCGTCACCATCGCCAGGGTTGGCGGCTGTTGTCATGATGGCTTTCAAGGATTCAAAGAGTATTCTTTCCATCATGGGACTAAGTTCGGTGTTCTCCTTGAAGAGACCGACCAGACTTTCTCTGAGTGCGGAAAACACTCTCCCAATCCTGTCACTATCGGCACTATCATCGCCCTCACCGTGGAGACTCTGACTATCATTGTTAAAGAGGTCAAGGTGCAGAGGGATACAGTTCACGCTTCCTCCAGCTTCGAGCACCAGAATTTTTTCGTCTATATTTGGCTGGAGATGGTGGTAGTACTCGCCCTTCAAGTCTATGACTACCCAGTTAATCGTCGGGTTCAAGTTCCAGAGCTGCACTAACTGATCAGCGACAAGGGTTGTCTTACCTAAACCTGTCTCGCCCAGAACAACCTCGTGCGTGGCGAAGTCCGAGATGGGGATCTTGACCTCCCCAATCAGCGTTCCCCTGAAGTAAGCCTTGCCGAGATGAAGTAAACCATTGCCTCGACTCTCACCATTCGATGGTATTTCGAACTCAGCTAGTAGGGACGCGTCGCCTTCAGGCATAGGATAAGGAGGAGACAGATTGATGAAACTCGCCAAGGTATCGCTCGACATCTCCCCAGTAGAAACCGGAGGGACATCAACTCCAAGCTTACTCTCTGCACCACTATGAATGGGTGACAGAACTGGGTCGCCCGTGAATCGGTTCGCGATGTCTCTCCCGAGGATTTCCGTGTCGATGCTCCTCCCTGCACCTGAAAAGCATGAAACCAAAGCAGAGGCAACCTTCACTGCTCCTTCCGAAGGAGGGAAAGATGAATCCGTCCGAGCAGCATTACTCCTACTTTTCTGCCTGTTCCTTCTTTCGATCGCCACGTATGCTCCCACGCTCCAGTAGCCTCTCCTGACCCCGGCGATAACCTCTCCTGCGAACTCTTCCCTGTCCTCGATGCGTAGACGACCAGCGACGTTCTGTCGCATGAGAAACTGGATGGGTAACCTGCCCCTGCCAGCACTATTGCCAGCCCTAATAAGCCCGTCGACCCTTGGGCTCCTACTCCCCATCATGGCGTCAACCATATCATTATCAACCACGGCAACTCCCTCTGGAGGCTTCGCCTTTCTGAAGCGGACTACATAGGAACCTGCGACTTTCTCCGAAATCATCAACCTGGCAAGTCTGCTTACTGGGTGGAGCAAGGTTGAAAGCAGAGAAGCGGAGTCACGAGGGGAAGGCACACCATTTGTGCACGCGGCGTAATCCTCTACCACGACAAGCTTCTTTGGTAAACCCGCGACTGCTACTAAGTCGAACATGGATGAGCGATCGTCTTCAGCCTCTGTGTCGGTGGAATCGTTACTCTGGTCTATGTAACTCACCGTCTTCTTGGCGAGTTCAATCCCAGGCACAGTTGTGACCTCTCCTTCCTCAACTAATCCCGCACTCCTCAAGGCACTTCTGAGGTAGACGGTGGTTTCCCTAACGAGATCTACAACATGTTCTTCGCTCTCAGATTGCCTCCCTTTCTTAAGTTTCCCGCTTGTTATAACCATGAACTGGTACTCGGCTCCACCGCCAATCTGCGGATCAACATCAACCCTGAAGAGCCAATCCAAGGCATAATTGCTCCTTTCCTGTTGCCTATCGAACTTCGATAGGGCGGTGAGAAAGGTAATGCAAGATAAGGGTTGCACAGTCGATGTCGCTGGATCGACCCTCAAAGCTGAAACGCCCTTCACAGTCCCAGCACGTTCGATGAGAACAACATCGCCACTTGATGACGAATTTTCTTCTTCGTTTACATCGTCCTCGCAGTCATCGGCGAAGATCTTCATATTAGTTCCCAGAGCGGTTGAGCCAGTATCCCCTTTTCTAGAGGTGTCCCTTATTGATGATGCCAATGTCTTGATTGTCGGAGGATACAACGATACGATGAAGATCAACGTCGGCATCCACTGGATCCCTTTCTCGAGAACAAGTTCAAGCAACAGAAACAGCCCCAGCCCCGCCATGTAACTGTATTCGACGCTTTTTTTCCTAATGGAAAGGTACAGGTGCAGCACGATGACAACAACGGCTGATAGGGCGAACACTAGTATCCACACGAAGATATCCGACAGGACGACGGGAATAGGTGTGGATGATCCCAACGACATGGTTCAAGCGACTCCCATAATCATGACTTGTTTATAGGCTCCGATGAGCCATGAGCAGAGTAGCACGTTAACTGCGGGGAACAAGGTGAGGAACAAGAGGTATAGGGCGGCTGCGTAGAGTCTGGAACTCCCTCCTTCATACCCGCCTTCCAGATTCTCGACATGGTTCTTCACAGCTTGAAGTAGCTCCAATCCTCCCATGAGGAAGCTGGCAACTAGGACAACGGTAGTAACCACGGCTACTGCAACTATGATGTAGATGCCTGAGAACCCGAGAAAAACTGGGATCGGAACTGTGAAACCCATAACATCGATCGGAATGAGGTAGAACATCGGGATGAGGAATAAGCCCTGAGCTTGGCTAAGAAGGAAGTTGAAGGTGAGAATTATGCAGCCCGCTTGAAGGATGCCGCCGAAGTAGCCGCGAAACAGGGCATGGACGAAGACAACGCTCCCGCCTCCTCCCCTCGACCTCAGTGTATCGGATATCGACGATATGAGACCACGCACAAAGTTGGCCAGACTCACGAGGCACACAACTACTATTAGTATGGCGATAACTCCAATTGTGACAGGTATGGTCCAAACGCTCCCCGAAGCTACTACCCCCATCGGAATTATGAAGAAGCTTCCGACTGTGGCAATCATGAATGTCGCAAGAAAAGATATGAGACTCCGGTAAGGAAGTTCATGAAGTGCACCCGTAAAGCCTCCAGCCACAAAGCCAGAGACAACGTGTCTGCCATCCCCAGGCAATTTCCTGCCCAAGCTGTTCCATGTACGCCGAAATGCGTTTCGTTCCTTCATTTTCTCGTTGTCGTGATCGTTGCGCGTGCGGCTATTTCCTGTCTTCTCCTTCTTCGTCGTCTTCTCTCTTCCTCCATCGCTTTGAAATCCTGCACCTTCTACCCTGTTAAGGTGAGCAACATTGCAGTCAGCGAGATGCAAACTACACCTATACTCAGAAGAGGCGCGAATATTGCTAGAAGTCTCACGTACAGGCTTCGAGTCTTTCCATTTCCTGCTCTATCGCCTGCAGCTTCGTCGACAGCGTGGCAGAGCTTCTTGGTCGCGTCGGGCAGCAACATGAAGAATGGGATGAAACTCGTTATTGTGAGCGCCACAGCCGTGGCTGCGCCGATCGTTCCCCCGCTGATGTCCGCTCCCTGAGGAGTGCCTTTAATCAACGCGGCGACGCCGACGCCAACATTGTAACCGCTGTTCCACCCAGATTCCTGCGACGACGCCCGGATCTCCACGTAGTCAACGCCGAACTCGTCTTGGATGCCTTCATCACGGAGTCTACAGAGTTGCGCGCCTGAGTTGCAAACGTAAACGTAGTGGAAGCCACTAGGGTCCCAGCCACATGCGATATACTGCTGGAGCTTCAACTCGCCCGTGGTTGTGTAGTTGTAGATTTGAAGCATGTTCTGAACAGGAAGCGAATTATTGTAGGTAAAGCTAAACTTGATGGCATCACTGCTGCCGTTCTGAGGTGTCAATATGATTCCATAGCAGAAATCTCCCCTTGTGAAAATCAACACGCCATTACTATCGCTGCTGGATGATTGGGTCATGGTCGTAACGCTAGTAGCTCTAGCAGACGGGATTGTGAACGCAGAGAAATAAAGGAAGAAGATGAACGATGCAAGGAGAAGCTTGGATACGAAGGAGATACGTGCCGTGCGTTTTGCTTTTCTCATGAATCTTCTGTGTACGCCGAACGCTTCAGCCTCACCTTGCATTCGTCTTCACCGCCCTTCTTTCCTTCTCCTTCACCGCTCATCTTCAGTGGGGTGTTTTTCTCATCTCATGGTGTTGGTGGTGTCCATTGCCAAGGTAGGTATGGGATCATGCCCGATATTGCGTCGAGGAAGACGCATATGCTTAGGTAGGACGCCGCTATGAGCAACAGTGGTAAAAACAACTGTAGTAGCCCTGAGTAGACTCGATGCTTCAAGCCGTAGTACTGCATGCCCCTCGCGGTTACTTCCTCGTCGATCGTGTCCACCAAGTTCTTGACTCTTGGAGGAACCATCGTGATGATCTCATATACTAACCATATTTCGAGAGCGTACAGCCCTAAGCCGACTATCAGACCAATGAGACCGCTAGTCAGCTCCCTTGCCGGACCAAGCAACAACGAAACAATGCCAGTCGTCATACTATCTACATCTCTCAATACACTTTTACAGGTCGAAGGGTGGATCAACATCGCCTTCCTTAAAAGACTGAAAAACCAGCCAGAAACCGTGCCTAAACGGTTCCATGCCTCTGCAAGAGATGGATCCGAGATTGAGTCATTCCAAGCAACGCTTATGGTAAACCCTGTCTATATCATCTTGGCGTACTGCCAGTGAATTAGGTAGAAATATTCTTATTGATTTTGGAGAGACTCCCACTTAGTTTGATCTCTGCTGATGAATTGCTGACTAGTTCACTCGTATGCGCGATATCCTTGAGCTTCATAGGGAGGATATTTGGCTTAGGGATACTTGAAGAGGCAGTTGTTAGGACCCAGCGCGCGACGAAGTGACCTCTCCCTTGTCTTTGCTCTTTCTCCTAAGCCCTCAATAGCTAGCTGGGCAACTATTGTCTCAGCCTTTTAGTTTGTTTTTCTCATCTATTGGAATTCTAGTTCCACTTCGATCAGCGAGTCATTCGCATACTGATATGCTGATACGCCCGTGATTTCGAACGAAGCGAACGCGAAGATTACCCAAACCACTGGGTTCAGCTTCATATAAACGCAGTCTACGCTGGATGGATGGGAGGTTATCGGATGAGAGTGTAGAATTCCTATCATTTCTAGTCCTTTGGCTTCGCCCTTGACGAGAATCTCGTAGAGCTCCTCGGGTTCAATTGAAAACTTGTACTCTGATCCGCTGATGTTGTGGACGAACTCAACTTCTTCCACCATCGCGGTTTCTTCGACGATCTTTCCCAGTAGGATAGCGCATGCTTCCTTGGGAATGCTGTGTTTGACATGATTAAGCATTGCCTCGTATGTTGAGCGCTTTAGTTTTAGTCTTTTGGTCAGCAGGTTTGTCACTCTTTACCCACTCCGACAAGTACTGATAACTGATTAGAAAGATTTATTTCATTGTTGGAGCAACACAAAAACCAACTTACCTGCAATTGACATCAAATGGTCAACTAGTAGTCGTGCGTGATCAGAATGAATAGAGTCGATAGTGCTGATTATGAACGTAAGCTTATGGTGAGAACCGTTGTTCTCTGTCTCCTTATCGCCATTGCATCGATGCTAATTGTATTGTATCTCCGGTTGACCCCCATATGGGAGACCAGATTTGAGGCGGGCTATGTCTTGATGGCTATATCTATTCTGCTTCTTTCAATCTTCTATGCGGCGCTGTTAGTAGCAGTTGGTAATCGGAGAGAGATGGGAAGAAGTGTTTCAGGGTGGTTCGATGTCAGTGCCCTCATGGTGCTAGAGGGGCTCATCGCCTACATCATCCTTCAAGGTCTCCTGTCGACCTCGTTCGTTATCTTGATATGTTGCGCATTTGTGGTGTATCTCCACTTTGCTCAACGTGACTAGCATTCGATAGACCTGAAACGAGCATCTTATATGCCAAGGATCGCATTCTGCACTCATTGGACCGCCGTTGCTTGGGCGGAAAAGAAGAGGGAAAGAAATAAAAATAATGATTGGATTCTTTCCTTTTCAGAGAATTTCGATTGACAGAACCTATTGAGTTCAGTTAGATCACTGAAGTTCATGGTCTAGGAGGTTAGTTGTATTGTTCGCTCCGCCTGGTACTGGTTATGACAGAGCAATTACCGTATTCAGCCCTGACGGAAGACTGTTTCAGGTTGAGTACGCACTGGAGGCTGTTCGGCGTGGGACAACAGCAATTGGAATCAAGAGCAATGAAGGAGTGGTTCTCGCTGTTGAGAAACATGTGCTGAGTTTACAAGAACCTGAAAGTGTTGAGAAAGTATTCATGGTAGACGATCATATTGGAGCAGCAATAGCGGGATTGACTGGCGATGCAAGAGTTCTAGTAGACCAAGCCCGATTGTCTGCACAAATCAATAAACTTACATATGATGAACCAATAGGAGTCGAAGCTTTGGCAAGGCAGATTGGTGACTATAAGCAATGGTGCACTCAGCATGCTGGGATACGTCCCTTTGGGGTTTCCCTTTTGATGGCGGGGGCAGACGGTTTGGGCACTCACTTGTACCTCACTGATCCAAGTGGGACGTACTGGAGTTACAAGGCGGGGGCAATAGGCGCGGGAGGGCAGACTGCCAGAGAAATACTTCAAAAAGAATACAAAGATGATATTACGCTTGACGACTGCATTACGCTGGCTGTGAAGATACTTTCAAAGGTTATTGAAGAGGAGTTTGAACCTTCCAAGGTTGAGATTGCAGTGATTAGGAAGGAAACCGGTAAATTCGAATATCTTTCACTTGACGAGATAAAGAGTTACATGGAGAAGGTCAAGGAATAGGTTTCAGGGGGGATCTGATTTCCCCAGCGGCAGCTTTACTGGACGTGGTTACGATGGGCACTTCAATTCGGGGAGACAAGTGGATTGATCTCGGAAACGCAGTGATTGCAAGGTTAGAAACCAAAGGAATGAAGTTTGAGATTCTAGTTGATCCAGACAAGGCGGCAGATTTCAAGAAGGGGGAGGCCATCGACATAAGAGATGTCTTGACTGGCTATGTCATATTTGAGGATGCACATAGGGGCAAGAAAGCTCCTGAAGAGAATCTCAAGGCTGCCTTCGAGACTGATGATGTCTTTACAATTGCCAGTCTAATCATCAAGAACGGTGAGGTTCAACTCACTGCTGAACAGAGAAAAAGGATGGTTGAAGAAAAGAAGAAGAGAATTGTTTATATCTTAGCCAGGAACAGTATCAATCCACAAACCGGACTTCCGCATCCTCCTGCAAGGATCGAAGCCGCTATGGAAGAAGCCAAGGTCTCAATCAATCCGTTTAGGGATGAGGAAGAGCAAGCGAAGGAAATTGTTGAAGTGTTAAAACCAATCCTGCCGATAAGGATGGAAATCACCAAGATAGCTGTAAAGGTACCTCCACCCTACTCCGCCAAAGCGTACAGTGCAGTTGAAAGGTTTGGAAGGATTTCCAAGGATGAATGGGGGTCTGACGGATCGTGGATTGGCGTAATCGAGATTCCGGCAGGTCTACGCGTTGAATTCATAGAGCGAGTTAACGAGTTTACGAAAGGAAAAGCGCAGGTTAAGATATTGTAGGAACTTGAATCGGGTGAATTCCCAATCAGTCGGTATTAAGAGGGAGGTTACATTCTTGAGTGTTAACTTTGAAAAGCATCAGATAGTCGTTCCCGGCGAATTGCTTGCCGTAGGAAAGAAATTCGGAATCGCAGCGGGCACGTTCAGGGAAGGGGAAAAGGTTTTTGCTTCAATAGTGGGACTTGCAGAATTGAATGGTGATTTGATCCAGGTAGTGCCACTTGAAGGAGTCTATATCCCGAAGATAGGAGACGATATCATAGGCAAAATAGTCAACGTTACATTATCGTCATGGAGAGTCGACATCAAGTCCCCTTACTATGCGACTTTGCAGGCGTCCAACTTTCTCAAAAGGAGAACAGACGTTGTCATGGACGATCTGAGGAGATATCTCGACATGGGAGACGCAATTTTCGCCGTGGTCACTGAGTTCGACAGAACAAGTCCCCCCATGGTTTCCACCAAAGACAAAGGTTTAGGCAAGTTGAAAGGTGGCACGATAATTGACGTGTTGCCCGCCAAGATCCCCCGCCTGATAGGACGAGGAGGATCTATGATAAACATGATAAAAGAAGAAACAAAATGTAAGATACTTGTCGGTCAGAATGGCAGAGTCTGGATCTCAGGGGAGAAGTTTGAGATTGAGGATCTGGTAGTTAGAGTCATAAGGAGAGTTGAGCGTGAGGCTCACACTTCTGGTCTGACTGATCGAATAAAAGAAATGATCAATACTGAAATGGCTACGAAGGGAGGTCTAAAAAGTTGATGAGCTTGCTGAAACAGTCAATTCCAACAAAACTTCTTGACGACAATGGTATGAGACTTGATGGAAGAAGACTGGATGAGCTTAGGCCAACTAAGCTCGAAATGGGTACACTGAAGAGAGCTGATGGTTCGGCCTACATCGAGCAGGGAAAAAACAAGATCCTTGTTGCGGTTTACGGCCCTAGAGAGCTACACCCCCATCATCTGGCGCTTCCAGATAGATGCTTGTTGCGATGTATCTATCGCATGGCATCTTTCTCAGTTGAGGAAAGAAAAAGCCCAGCACCTGGCCGTCGTGAAATAGAGTTGTCAAAGGTCATAAGAGAAGCTATCGAACCAGCACTCTTTCTGGAGGAGTACCCGCGTGCAGGCATAGACGTTTATATTCAAATACTTCAGGCAGATGGCGGTACTAGATGCGCTAGCATCACCGCTGCGTCATTGGCATTGGCAGACGCAGGGATCCCCATGCGAGACATAGTTGTAGCCTGTGCAGCTGGCAAGGTTGAAGACCAAGTTGTTCTGGATATTGATGATGTTGAGGATAAATATGGAACTGGGGATATGCCGGTTGCCATGATGCCGAGGAAGAATGAGATAACGCTTCTTCAGCTTGACGGCATCTTTTCGCCTGAGGAATTTCAGAAAGCTCTTGAGCTGGCACAACAAGGGTGCAAGCAACTGTACGAACTCCAGAGAAGTGTAATCAAGGAGAAGTACAAGACCATTCGAGAAGAAGTCGGTGGGGATGAGAAGAAGGAAAAGTGAAAGGAGAGTGTATCTGAGCATTGATGGGAGAAAGAATCATCTCTGAAATAGAACGCAACTACATTATGTCCGTCATCGAAAAGGGAAAGAGACTTGACAGTAGGGGTTTCGAGGACTATAGAGAAATAAAAATAGAGACAGACATCATAAAAAAGGCGGAAGGATCTGCACTGCTCACAATCGGAGACACAAAGGTGCTTGTGGGTGTTAAAGCAGACATAGGAGCTCCATTCCCCGACACACCAGACAGGGCGGTACTCACGGTCAATGCAGAGTTCACAGCAGGAGCCTCACCAACTTTTGAACCCGGACCACCTGACGAGCAAGCGATAGAGCTAGCCCGCGTCGTGGACAGAGGTATCAGGGAATCTGAATCAGTCGACCTAAAGAAACTCTGCCTCATAAATGGAAAGAAAGTATGGGTTATATTTGTCGATGTGTACGTTTTAGATCACTCCGGTAATCTGTTCGACGCATCTGAACTAGCAGCCATGGCTTCTCTAATCTCAACCAAAATTCCGAAGGCAATAGTGGAAGATGGAGAAGTCAAGCTCGAAAGCGATAGACAGCCCTTACCGTTGAAGAACACCTCAGTATCTGTCACTTTCGCCAAGATAGGTAACCACATATTAGTGGACCCAAGCGTTGAAGAAGAAAACGTAATGGAATGCAGGCTCACGCTCGCTACCGACCGGGAAGGGCACATTGTCGCCGCACAGAAGGGCGGAGTCGGAACATTCACGCCACAAGAGATCCTAAAAGCAGCAGAAATCACTCAAACAAAAGCGGCAGAACTACGTGATAAACTGCCAAAGCGATCAGATTCAGATTTGTAAACGCAGAGTCAGATGATAAGAATAATCCACCTACTGGAGAACCTTGCTGAATGGAGATGTGTTTTTGAAATGGGACGAACTAAGAAAGTCAGAACTACGGGTAGGTTCGGCCCTAGGTATGGAAGTACTATAAGGAAAAGGGTCGCAGAAATAGAGAGTGAACAGAAGGCATACCACAAGTGCCCTAACTGCGAAACACGCGCATTGAGACGCGTGGCGGCAGGAATATGGGAGTGCAAGAAATGCAAGATGAAATACGCAGGGGGAGCATGGAAACCTTTTCCGAGTGTGAAAATCCGGTCGAGTGCCCCCAAGGCATAGTCAGAATAACACCAAAGAACGCACGACCTCATAAGAGAATTCAAACGACTCCTCAAGACTACCTTCTTGTTAAGAGAGACTGGAGCGCGCCAGTGTCTAGTTCTCTTCAGATACTCTCGTAAGGCAGAGAACGGAAGAGTGACATTTGTCGATCTCTTGTCGCCCTTCTTCTATGACCCGTTCAATATGTATGGTCTGGTCAGAGCCACACCGAATACCACGCAAGTCAACAGGGAAAAATGAAAAGTGAGTGTCTTGGAGGATTGCCGATTGGACAATTCATCTAATTTGGAAACGATAAGCGCAGTAATTAAGATATTCGCTGAGCCAGTGACCAAAGAGCTGGCACTTAGTGTCCTGAAACCTGAACTTACTCAGCAGACACTATCTAGGTCATCTGTCATGATAGACAGCTTCGACCGAGGACTTCGCATCAAGGTCAAAGGAACTGATTTAAGTAGTTTCAGGGCATCTGTTAACTCCATAATGAGACTGCTCAGTGTCATTTCAGAAATACAGAAAATCATTAGCAACCAGAAGATGCCACACCGGGAGGTTAACCATTATGAGCCAAGAAATACCACCTCAACTGCAACAGGAGTTGCTCATGCGCGAACAGATTAGACAAAAACTGATTGAGTTATTCGAGCGCCGACAGCAATTCGAAATCATGCTCCGTGAAACGGATGGAGCGCTCTCAGAACTTGATAAAGTAGATCCTAGCGTCCCAATCTACAAGAGCGTCGGACCACTTCTGATAAGGGCTGACAAAGACAAACTCAAAGAGGAACTCGGAGAACGCAAGGAAACCCTAGCCCTTCAGACAAAAACGCTGGAGAAACAAGAAGAGAGAACACGAAAACAACTTGAGGAGAAGGATGCAAAGCTCAAAGAAGAACTTAGTAAGCGAGGAGTAGTACGCGGATAGAGCCAAGTATGCAAAGAACGTTCTAGAGAGATTACGACACAAGGAGTCTCGTTTTTCGAGGACCATTGTGGTTACAGTTTTCCGTCGGCGAGCGCCATTGACAAGACTCTATTGGTTTATTGGTTGGGCCAAGATCCAAAAGAAGTCTTCTGACTAGTGAGGGAGGCATCGACCATTAGACAGGATGAGAAGAGAGTGAAGTCTGATAATGAACAGATCGAGAGAATGGTAAGGATTGGAGAGAGCGCAGCACGAGAATACATTGCTTCAAAGGTGCCCAGTAAAGAGACTGAAGACTTAGAAATAACAGTCGAAGTTGAGGCCAACGACGAGTTGAAAATCGATGTTGAGGTAAACCTTGAAGCACTTTCTGTGAAAAGCAATTATCGTGAGTTAGTTGAGGGCGCAGTCGAAGCAGCACATTTGGCCATCAAGAATGAGTTGGATGAAGTCGACAGAAATTAATTCCCTGCTTGTATTGAGCTCAATCAAGATCAGGAATAAACTGATATTACATTGCCATTGGTGGATGATTGTAAATGGGGCTCTGGCAGGACATTTCGAGTCTCCTTACGGAAAGAGATGTCAGGAGTATACTTGTGTCTTGTCACAGGAATGCTGATCCAGACGCAATCAGCAGCGCATACGGCTTGAAAAAACTAATACAAGAATGGAGCCCCCATATTGATCAAGTAGAAATTGTAGTTGATGGCTTCAACGAAGTATCCAAGCGCGTGATGAACGCCTATCCTGAAATTACTGTCAAAGACGACATCGTTAGTGAACCAGACGTCTTCATTCTGGTAGACGTTAACAATATTGGACATGTGGGCAGGCTTGGCGAGCATATCAGCAAAAGTAGCCGACCAGTAGTGATAATCGATCACCATGTTTCTCAAGGCCTACATCATCAGAACGCGGATATTATCTTCACCGATGAAGAAGCTTCGTCGACATCAGAGATCATATGTTCGTTGTATGAGTCTTTCGGGAAGAATCCTTCCCAGAAAGTGGCAACTATCATGTTAATTGGGATCATTTATGATTCCAAGCGATTCTCAATAGTCGGGAAACGTGCTTTTAGGGCTGCCTCTTACCTTGTTGACGCTGGAGCAGACTACCAGAATGCTCTCTCAGTTCTTAGACATCCAATTGAGCGCTCGGAGAAAATAGCTCGTCTGAAAGCAGCTCAGAGATCTAGGATAGCGGAGATTGATGGATGGATAATTAGTTTGTCAGAGGTAAGTTCCTTTGGAGCTAGCGCATGCAGGGGTCTTATGGACTTGGGTGCGGATGCTGCAGTGGTCTCATCTGATAAGAAGAAACTGAAAAGGGTAAGTGCCAGGTCAACCAGCAGGTTCTGTAAGAACACCGGAGTCAACTTGGCCAAAGTGATGGAGAAGGTTGGTGTCGAACTTGGAGGAAGCGGAGGAGGACATGCCACTGCGGCGACAGTCTCGGGAATGGAGGATGCAGAAAAAGCTGAGAAGCTCGTTCTCAGATACATTCAAGAGATGATCCGCGAAACGAAGGAATAATAAGGAAGACAAGTAATCTGAATAGATTCTTTTATTTGTTTCCTGCTGCTAAGAAGCTACTGTATTTGGGCGCCACCTTAAGATAGAGAGTTGACAAATCATGGCGATTCCTGTCGAGATGAAAGACCTGACATTCGTCTACAGGGGTGCAAGAAAGCCAGCAATAAAGAACATTAATCTAAGGATCATGAACGGGGAATTCGTCGTAGTGACAGGACCTACTGGATGTGGCAAGACTACTCTGTGCCGATGTTTCAATGGGCTTATTCCTCACTTCCATCATGGTAAGATGATAGGACAAATAAAAGTGAATGGAGTTGAAACTCGCGAAAGAAAAGTCTCTGATCTCTCCCAGACCGTTGGGTTTGTTTTTCAGGATCCCGAAAACCAGTTGGTTGCGCTTAACGTCGAAAGGGAACTTGCTTTCGCACCCGAAAACCTCGGTCTCCCACGTGAGGAGATCAAAGCAAGGGTCGAAGAAGCCATAGAAATGGTGGGAATAGACCACTTGAGAAGCAATGCGCCCTACGAGCTTTCCGGTGGAGAGCAACAACGGGTTGCAATAGCTTCCGTCCTAACTCTAAAACCCAGCATCTTGGTCTTGGATGAACCAACTTCTAATCTAGATCCGGTGAGTGCAAAGAAGGTAGTGATCTTGCTCAAGCAACTGAACAAGGAATACGGCATGATCATAATTCTCATTGAGCACAGGCTCGATCTTGTTGCTCCGTATTCAAGTAGGGTCTTGGTAATGAGCAACGGCGAAATTGTGGTTGAGGGTGAGCCACGGAAGGCCCTATCGAATGATTACGTTGAAAAACTTGGAGTTGGCATCCCTAGAATCCTCAAGCTATTCAAAGGTCTAGGGGTCGTTAGGGACGGCCAGAACCTACCCCTTACCCCAGACGAGGCCATCAGAATTCTCATATGAAGGAAGAGGGCTACATTGATCTTAGTAGAAGGAGCTTGGTTTACGTACCCTGACGGACCAACCGCTTTGAGAGGAGTCTCGCTTAGGGTCAACGATGGGGAGCTGGTTGCCATCATGGGGGAGAATGGTGCCGGCAAGACTACTCTCGTCAAGTGTTTCAATGGACTCTTAAAGCCTCAGAAAGGGTTAGTTGTAGTGAATGGCCTTGATACGCGTAAGGCCACAGTTGCTGAGCTTTCCCGGAAAGTTGGGTTCGTTTTCCAAAATGCAGATCACCAATTATTCTCGGATACAGTACACTCTGAAGTGTCATTTGCCCTGAGAAATTTCGGATTCCTGGGAAACCAAATCCAGAGACGCGTTGGGCAAATACTTCGATCGATGGATTTGGAGAAATATCGTAATGCATCACCTTTTTCATTAAGCGGTGGCGAGAGAAAGAGAGTCGCGCTGGCATCAACCCTCTGTTTCGATCCCGAGACCATAGTCTTAGATGAGCCTACAATCGGACAGGACGGTTCCCAGAAAAAGAAGTTAGGGGAACTCATTCAGTCATTGAACCGTGAAGGTAGGACAGTAATTGTGGTCACTCACGACGTTGAGTTCGCTGCCGAGTACGCCTTTAGGATAATTGCGATGGCCAAGGGTGAGATAATCGCTGATGGACCTCCAAGTAAAGTACTGACAAATCCCCAGATTCTGGACAAATGTGCGCTACTTGCTCCGCAGATCACACAGTTGGCTCAGAAGATCTCAGAACATGTAAACGGTTTTCCTAAGGAGATCATAAGCCTGCAGGAAGCAACTTCCGCAATAAGAGAGTTCTTACGGAGGACGAAATAGAAAAGTGTCATTATTCAAAGCTTTCGATTTCAAAAAAAGGGATACTGTTGTTCACAGGCTTGACCCTAGAACAAAGCTTTACCTAGCGATTGTATTATTTATTGTAAGTTTTCTGTTCAACGAAGTGGTCGTGCTCTCCCTGATATTCTTTTCACTACTTCTGGTCCTGGCAGTTGCAAAGTCTCTTGGACAGTGGTTCAAAACTCTGAGAGCGTTATCATTCATATTATTGTTCATAGTCGTCATCAACAGCATTGTTGTCCCTTACACATATCCTTTGGGATACGCAATAACCATGGTAGTACGACTCCTAGATATAATGGCGTGTTTCTCGATATTCTTTCTCACAGTGCATCCAGATGACTTTGCTCAGGTCGTGATTCAGCTTCACTTACCTTTTTATTTTTGATTGAATCTTTCTATTGTTTGTTTATAAGTGACGTCTCTTGCTCAAGT
>JAHPYV010000211.1 GCA_019058495.1 Promethearchaeati archaeon | reverse complement strand
TTATCGATTCCATTCTAATGTCTGTGTACTGGGATCCCAGTTTGGCTGAGTGATCTAAAGCCTTCTCTAAGATGTCATTCAAATCCATGACCCGTGAAACCCTCCAATAACCCTGATCAATTAATATACTGCAAGTTAAAGCAAGTACATTATAAAGCATTTCCTTGCGAAAACGGTCGCAGTCGATAAGGTTCACAGGAATGATCGAAGATTTAGCAAAAGCACGCGGTAGCAAGCGCGCGCCAGCAAAAGGAGTCACACAATCTCGTGAACTACCCTACCCTGAAGGGCATGGGCTTCCTGTTTCAATGATGATGCTTGCTGGTATTGCCAGTAGAGGCTTCATCTCGACAGGCTGAAAGGGTCGTCCCAACCCCAATAAGCCCCTCTCCAGTATGTTTAGAGAGGCGTTGAAGTCTCGATCAAGCTTCCCGTGCTTATACTCCTGTGAT
This sequence comes from Promethearchaeati archaeon, assembly GCA_019058495.1. GTDB lineage: Archaea > Asgardarchaeota > Atabeyarchaeia > Atabeyarchaeales > Atabeyarchaeaceae > JAHPYV01. The sequence continues at coordinate 4,104 of JAHPYV010000211.1, read as the reverse complement.
GTCCCCCTTGGATTCGCCCTCACAAACTGCCTGCCAGCATTTTCAGCCTTGTAGGCTAACATCTGGAGGAATCTTCCCCAGGAGGCGTCCAGTATCTTTCCAGCGAGATTACGGTTTCTAACTATGTTTGTAATATTCAAACACTCGACTGCGATAATATCATAGTTGTTGGCGTAGAACCTTGAAAGCTTATGGAGAAAATCATTCCTCTGATTTACGAGCCTTTCATGAAGCCGTGCGAGTTTAAGCCTTTGTTTGCACCTATTTCTTGAACTCTTCTGCTTCCTTGAAAGTTGATGCTGCACAAACTTCATCCTATTCAATGTTTTCTCGTAAAACCTAGGATTCTCCACTTGCCTTCCGTCAGTTTCTGTCAAGAAATGCTTTACGCCAACATCTATTCCAACACTTCTATTCACTTCAGGCAGTGCACTCCTCACGTTTTCACATTGGAAAATCGCATGCCATTTCCCCGAAAGTTCACGCTTGATGATTACGCCCTTGATCCGGCCCCGTAAGGGTCGATGCAGTTTCACATTGACCTTCCCGATCTTGGATAAACACAGTTTCTTTCCTTCAATTTTGAAGCCTGACTGGTTGAAGTTGAGGGTTTTGAACCATTTCCCTTTGAATCTAAGCCTGCCTATTTTTCTGCCTCTTTTCTTCATCGAAGCTAAAACGTGAACATTACTCCACAGTTGGTAGTTGACCATCTGCAAAACTTTGGAATACACATTGCCAAGCTCTGGGTTCTGTTTTTTCAACTCAACAATAAGGTGTTGCGTTTCTTTTTGCCCGATTCTTCGCTTTTGACTCTTCGCCATATTCAGTTCTTCAAGCAGCCGATTGTAGAGCCACTTACACAAATCAAGGTGCTCGCACAGTTTCTGTTCTGTCAATTTTGAAGGGTAGATCCTAAGCTTTTGGCTAAGCACTCTGCTGTTTCTCCTCATATTTCTTTACATCAAGGCTGACTTGTCCAGTGCTTGCAGAGAAATAGGAACCAGACCAGAAGTGGCCACCGCGTGAGAGAGGCATGGTCTTTGGAAACTCACTTCCCAGATACCTTGATGTCACACCTTTTATTATATTCACCACCTTCACAAGGTCTTTGCTTGGCTTTGAAGAGAATATGAGCATAATCTTCAGCAGAATCTTGAGAAATTTCCTCGATATCGAGTCACTTTAGCTCCCAAACGATGTTATTCAAGCATTCCCTAGCTAGCTCGTCGCAAATTGTTTTTCGCCTACACTTGATAACTAATACTAAATGATACTGAGGCGAGAACACATCATGTGGAAATTTATTCGGCTTACACTTCATTAATATAGCAGAAGAATAACTATACGAAAACAGCTTACAGTGTATTTTGGCTTTCATCCCCTTCTAAAAGGATGGGGAGTTCCCGCCAACGAAGTCAAATTATCAACTCTTCAACCTCTGTAATGACAAGGTTTGATTGGATTGTTACAAACATTATTTAATCTCACCCGAGTTGGATCAGGCGGCGTGGGAGCTCTATGAAGGTCATCGCTGTTGGAACCCAGAACCCTGTTAAAGTCGCTGCAGTCACTCACGTTATAGAGAGAATCTTCCGTGACGAATTCAAAGTCATTCAAGTTAAGGTCAAATCTGGCGTTCCAAGACAACCCATAGGGCTAAGACAGACAATTCAAGGCGCTGTAAACAGAGCGGAACAAGCAATCCAAACGGTACGTGACGCATCGTATGGTGTTGGCATCGAAGCGGGCCTTACAAAGATTCCAGGAACAATAACTGGCTACTTGGATATTCAATTTGCGGCAATAGTCGACAACAAGAACAGGGTAACGATCGGATGTGGATCGGGGTTTGAATATCCACCCAAAGTGCTAAATGAGGTTTTGGAAAAAAAGAAGGAGATCGGTGAGGTCATGGAGGCATTGTCAGGAATAGAGAACCTCGGCGAGAGAATTGGGGCTATTGGTTATCTCTCACATGGAGAACTTGACAGACGCACATTGACGGAGCAAGCTGTTCTAATGGCGTTCATACCGAGGATTAACAAGAGACTATACTTCAGGTTCAACGATGAGGAGGATTCAGACTGAAATGCCGAAATTCCCTATCACCGCTCCTCTGCATTGGTGCGTCGAGTGCAACGTCCCTATAATGGATGCCGGGATCTGTTCAGTTTGCGGTACTAGAGGCGCAGAGTTAAGACTCTATCCTCCAGCAGATGTTAGACCTGCGTTCCAGCATGACATTTCATTCATTCGCAATGTAGTTCAATCGCAGTATGGAGAAAGAACTGTCGATATTATTCCTTTCGATAGAGTCGTACTATTAAGTAAGGCACCTTCGGTTGACCACCTTGATGACATTATCGTAGATGGGCGCTCAATCGGCTCAATAGGATTCGACTTGTTTGGAATGAAGTGGGTCTTCAGACCGAGAGCAGAAGGTGCAAGGAGAATCGGTAACAATGCAACCAAGAAATATGTAAAGGTCAATTCGTCTGCCAGAAGGTTTGTGCTGAGAGGGCGGGATGTCTTCTCATCAAACGTTGCAGAGATCGGTCCTGAGATCTCAAAAGGAGATCACGTCTTAATTTACTCAGGTGCAGGCGACGAGGTTCTTGGTGTAGGTAAAGTCATGAAAGACATGAAGGAAGGGACATCAGCGGTGGCTATCAGGGTCACCTCACATGTTGGAGGTCAGGCGACCTCAAGAATCAAGTCTGAAGATCATTCGTCCGCTGTCGGAAAGAGTCGTCAAACGTGGAATGATGTAATAAAGTCTAACGAAGCAACTCTAACAAGAAGAGAGGCAAAAGCCAAGCGCTTCATGGAACGAGTCGCAAGAGAGAAGAGCGGTCTTCCAAAAGCGATCTCTTTCTCTGGTGGAAAGGATTCCCTAGCCATGCTTCTCCTGTCAAAAGATGTTATTGATTGTCCAGCGGTATTCATAGACACCGGACTGGAGCTTCCTGAAACCGTCGCCCACACCCATGAGATCATTCCAAAATTGGGATTTGACCTTATCGAGGAGCGCGCTGGGGAGATATTCTGGAATAGTCTAGATGTGTTCGGTCCTCCTTCAAGAGACTACAGATGGTGCTGCAAGACCTCCAAACTTTCACCTATTGTTAAGTTGACTAAAGAGAGATTTTCAAAAGGTTGCCTGATGTTCGTGGGACAGCGACAGTATGAGAGCCTGACCAGAGCTAGGAGACCCGATATATGGGTTAACCCATGGATCCCTGTGAATGTTGAGGCATCCCCGATAAATGAGTGGACCGCATTACATGTCTGGCTGTTCTTGATGAAGAAGAAGGTTGACCCGAATCCCTTCTACTTTGAAGGAATGGATAGAATTGGCTGTTGGCTCTGCCCTGCGTGCGAAATGGCGGAGTTCAAGATCGTTGAAAGCAAACACCCGGAACTTTGGAGTCGATGGGAATCCTATCTCCGAGCATGGGGGAAGAAGATTGGATATGACGAAAGATGGGTCACGTATGGCCTCTGGAGGTGGAGGAAGTACCCAGGACAAATCCAGGGTTTCATCACAGCCCAAGGTATCGACGTCGTTCCCAAGGGCACAGGTGGCGGAGAGAGAAAACTAAGCCTCTCGCTTGTGAGTGGGCTTAGACCGTGTGGAAGAGGTGGCGTGAGCATCGAAGGCGCTTTCAATCGTCCGTTGCAGCCCGAAGGCATCGCGAACATACTGAACAGCGTCGGGATAGTGAAGAAGACGAAGGGAGCCATCAGAATATGGAGCAAAGACAACGACATTTACCTCTTCAACGATGGAAGGATCACAGTAAATTCATCAAATGAGAATGTCGCTAGGCAACAGGCGCTCAAACTCACGATGGCTGCGGCAAGAGTTGAGAGATGCATTAAATGCGGCTCATGCGTTTCAATCTGCCCTACAGCATCAATATCAGTCGGGGAAGGTCATCCGCTAATCGACGTGGACACTTGTTCCCACTGTGGGCTCTGTACAAAAGTCTGTCCGGTGGCACATTTTGGCACGGTAGAAGAGAATCGCTCCACGATATTTAAGAATGAAGCCAACTAGTGAGCCATTCCTAGGAGACACAAATGAGCCGCGAAAGTTCA
>JAHPYV010000210.1 GCA_019058495.1 Promethearchaeati archaeon | reverse complement strand
AATCTGGATCACTTTCACAACAGGTAGCCCACTTCTTCTTGGTGTCGCCGCGTTCCTAGCCTTTGGCGCAAAGATCGCTTTAAGCCCAATAGCAGGAGTCTTCATAGACAGATGGTCAAGAAAGAAAACAATCGCCATCTCCGATGGCTTGCAAGCTGCTGCAGCCTTTTCCCTCATCTATCTTCTAACAATCGGCAGAGCCGATATCAATACTATCCTAGCCGTGTTGACCTTCCGCGGAGCTTTGTCTGCATTCCATGACCCAGCTGTCCAAGCGATTATTCCCCTTATGATTCCCGAACATCGACTCAGTAGGATGAACGCTCTGACTTACCTGGCGGGTGGACTAATGAATGTCATTGGTTTACCGATAGGTGGTCTACTTTATGTGCTCTTAAGCGCGGATTTGGCGAAGATTCTCTGGATCGACGTAATAACATTCTTGGTGGCAGTCGTACCGACGGTCGTCGTATTCATTCCAACAGTCAAGAGAGAATCACTCTCCAAGAAGAGATCTTCATTCAGGCATGATTTCGGGGAAGGACTGTCTTTCATAAGACAGAAGAAAGGATTGCTTACACTGCTGAGCACTTTTACGATTGCGAATTTCCTGTTGACACCGTTCGGAATACTTCTCCCAATATTGACTGTTCAAGTCCTTGTGCCTGGGGACCCAAATGGAGCAATAATTTATGGAGCACTCGGAGGTCTACAACAGGGAAGCGGCCTAGCAGCTGCTGCATTTATGTCTGCCTGGAAGGGCTTCAGGAGAAACGTCGTAGGCGTCGTCGCAGGTCTCCTATTAGGTGCTTCGGGCACACTTTTGGTCTCTCTATCTCCTAGTCTCGGCATTTTCTTGGCCAATATCACGACTGAGGGAATTCTTTGGCTTGCCATCGCTGGATGCATACTGGTCGGATTAACTTCGCCAATTGCGAATGTTGCCAGCCAGACAATCTGGCAGAAAGTAGTGCCCCCGGAGAAGCTGGGACGCGTGTTCTCGGTTCGAATTTTCATTGCTCAATCTACTGCACCGCTTGCAATGATCTTGAGCGGAGTGATGGCTGACTTCCTCGGAACACAACTAGTGATAATGATTTGTGCGATCGCGGAGCTAACCGCTCTAGGGATCGCTTGGTCTTTCACATCACTACCCCGCGTTGAAGACACCATACTTCAAGGCAATATAATGCCCACCGACGCACACTCTAGAACAAATGAAGATAGGCAATGAGACTGCAATAAGGGTTATCTGCATGGAAAGGATGATAACTCATTGTCATTTCCTTTGTTTCAATAGTGCGAATGTGGTAGGAAAGACTGAGCATTAGAGAACGTGGCTGAAAGGGTTTTCCCGTACATGGACGAATAGAGAAGAGTAGGAGAAAGTGAGACTTTTTCGGAGTGTGCGATGTTTGTCGAAGCTAGTCGATCGCAGGAAGTGCCATCTGCACTCTATAGGAGTCGTCGAGAAGGATATATCAAGAATCAAAATCTATCCAGAATTCTGCGAAGGCATTGAAGGACTGAGAAGTTACTCTCACATTATCGTGCTCTACTGGTTTCACCAACGCGATAGCAATGAAGAGCGAAAGACTCTCAAAGTAGTTCCAAGAAGGCACCCAGGCGCACCTCAGGTTGGCGTCTTTTCTTCAAGGAGCCCAAGCCGACCAAACCCCATTGGTCTTTGCGTTGCAGAGTTGCAGGACATCAAGAACTGCACACTTATCGTCAAAGGGTTAGATGCCATTGAAGGTTCACCGATAATCGACATCAAACCCTACTTGCCAAAGGTTGATTCGATTCCTGACGCAAAGACACCAGAATGGGCGCTCCGCGGGCCAGAAACTTAAGTCAGAAGAAATCTCTCTTCTCCTTCTCAGCGACTCTTACTTCTCACTCTTGACGGGCTCAGGGAGTCTCAAGCTGAAAAGTGCACCAAGAACAACATACAAGGTTACCAGCGCTATGAACCCTACGGTTCCATATGCAGGAATTACCAAGGAGCCACTAAGCGGACCTATAATCAGTCCTGTTCCAAGTATCATCGAGTACACTCCAAAGGTTGTTCCGCGGGTTTCATGCTTCGATATGTCACTCAGGTAAGCCAAGACCGCTGGTGGGAATGCTCCAGCTCCGAAGCTGATCAGTCCGACCAGTGGTAGAATAGGCCACAATGCATCGATCGCGTCCTTATTGAGAGTGAGCACTGCGGCAAGTACGCCGAAGCAGAACAAACCAACTATTATGAATGGTTTGCGCCGAAGTAGTCGGTCAGAGAGTTTCCCGAGTAAGTACAGTCCTGCAATTAGGCACAGACCGACAACTCCAAGCGTTATCAGTGACTGTGTCGAAGTGAATATGTTGCCTGACTCCGCTATGCTCTCGGCAAACGCTATCACCAATCCATATAGGCAAATGATCGGTGTGTAAACGGGAAGTAAGCGGAGTATGTCTTTGTTTGAGAACACTCTCCTGAAGAGGCCTCTCACACCTATTGAAGTTACTTTCTCGCCTTTAGTTTCAACCACGAGGAAGATCACAAGTACAACCGAAACCATCACTAAGCTTCCAGCCAGAACAAAGCTCATGAACGCGGTGAAGTGAAGAAGATTGATCATCATGGCGCCAGCAACGTAGCCGCCCGCAAGACCTCCCAGAGTCGTTATATCAAATATCCCCATGTATTGCGCCCTTTTTTCAAGTGTCGACATATCCGAGATCATAGTTAGTGTCGACGAGACCTTAGCAGCAGCTCCAACTCCGAACAGTGCCGAGAAACCCATCAAGAGCGCGAGCGTGTTCTGGGCAAAGATGAACGCAAAAGCTGCAAGTGCCGTGAAGAAATGACCTAGAATCAACACTGGCTTTCTCCCAATGTTGTCGCATACGGCGCCAAACACCATTACGGTTATTATCTCAGCGAGAGGGTAGCTCGCGACGATTACTCCGCGCATCAAATCGGACGATGGACCAACTCCCAGATAAGAACCACTTGTCACGACAGCAATCGAAGCGAAGCCTGCAGCTCGCATGATAAGCGTGGCAAAATACAGAGTCGCTAAGCTAATCCTATTCGAGACCATGAATGAATTCAACCCCTATCGAGCGATTATCATGCCAGCATACTACTAACGCAGGGCGCTGCTTGAAATCCATTGCCAGCGGGACATCCTTTCTAAATTGTCTGTCGCATTGCATTGCTGCGAAGGGTTGAGAGAGGGAATGATATAAGGCTATTGGTATGTTCTCACCACAACTCAAAACAAGAACCTCTCATGTAAACTGAAAAAGAAGTGAGACAATTTGCGTCTCCAAGGAAAAGATGTTTGCGTTGTCACTTCACTGTTGACTTCAGTTCTCGTTTAAGTACTTTCCCGACCAGCGAAAGCGGCAACTCCCTCTTGAACTCAATGGTTTTCGGAACCTTGTAGGGGGCGAGCTTCTGTTTAACAAAGCTCTTTATGTCCTCGGCAAGTTGATCGCTTGGATTTTGTCCCGGTTTAAGAACGACGAAGGCTTTGACTATTTCGGTTCCAGGTCGATCAGGGTGAGGTATGCCCACTACAGCAGCCATGGCCACTGCTGGGTGCTCATGAAGCACATCATCAACTTCCCTTGGATAGACTTTGAAGCCTGACACATTGATCATGTCCTTCATTCTTTCCACTATGTAGAAGTATCCATCCTCATCCATCTTGCCGATGTCGCCTGTGTGGAACCATCCATTCTTTAATGCTTGATTAGTTTCCTCGGGCTTGTTCCAGTAGCCCTTCATTATTTGGGGAGCACGAACCAGTATTTCGCCTGCTTCGTTTGGGGGAAGAACTTTTTCCTCATTCTCGATATCGACTACTCTCATTTCAGTGTCAGGCATTGGCATGCCAACAGATCCTATCTTTGTCTTTCCATATCTGGGTGTCATGGTGACTATGGGGCATGCTTCTGTCATGCCATAGACCTCAAGCACAGGTGCACCAGTCTTATTCTGAAACTCTGTAATAGCTTCGGGTGGAAACGGGGCAGCGCCACTCACGCAGAGCTTGAGAGACGCAAAGTCTTCCTTCTTCACATCAGGGTGCCTAACGATCAATTGATAGAGTGTTGGAACGTTGGCTGTGAAATCGGGTTTGTACTCTCTCATGAGCTGAAGCATTGTCTTTATGTCACGCGGATTCGGCAGCATAACCTGAGTTGCAGCCAATCGTACCGAGAGAATGGACAATGCTAAACCAGCTTGATGGAAAAACGGGAAAGCTGTTATGCTAGTGCTATTACCCTCTTCCAAGTCCATCCAGATAATCATCTGCTCCAAGTTAGCCAGCATACTGAAGTGCGTTAGTATTGCACCTTTGGGCACACCAGTTGTTCCGCCAGTATACTGGAGAAGCGCAGGAGCGGTGGCGGGATCGATTTTTGCTTTCACTCTTGGTGGATTGGGCTTGTACTTCGACAAGAGGTTGAGAAACTGATATGTGCCTGGTACTTCCGTCGGCGCGGGTCTCTCCCCGGGGGAGAAGCCCATAGGCGATGTAACAATGATGTGCTTCAGCTTCTCGAGCTTGTTGAGCACGTTATTGATGAGTGGTAG
>JAHPYV010000209.1 GCA_019058495.1 Promethearchaeati archaeon | reverse complement strand
GGTACATGTTGTTGTAGACCGACTGTCTTAATGTAACTAAAGCGTACTGGTATCTCATGAAATCTGGATCCAAACGAAAGAGATCTCGGAGATAGGAATTGTCTTTGGCTTCTCGGCATACAACCAATTCCCCCACGTAATCTGCTTCGCGCCCAAGATGTCTATTCCTTAACTTCATTTTCAATCCTATCCTCCAACCGTCAAAAGGGAACCCCTTAATTTTGGCATAGCCAAAGCTGGGACAATATCTACTGGAATCATGGGAGGTGTGACCATTGTGTCAAGTGCTCTATGCTTGTAATTCTTTTGGTACGAGTCTTTCACCTATTTGACTCGGTTTTGAGGCACAGAATCCGTATCCCTCGGCAAACTTTCGATATATATAATCGAGGGTGAGGTTCTCGCTTGGTGCTCCGTCGACAGTGGTCCGACTTCGTCTGAGGTACCGCAGCCCTACTTTTGCATGCATAGGAGCAAAGGTCTTAACGAGTTTGTCACGTAAATTATCTGGAATGAACGGAAAGAAGTTCTGTATGATAGAATTCAGCCAATGTGGTCCTGGCCAGATACTTGCTTTGACGAAACCACAATCCTCTAAAATGGTTTCCAAGCCACGGAAGGAGAAATGGAAGTATGAGTCATGGTATGGTTCAAGAAATGCCACCCAGCCATATAACAAGCCGCAATTCTTTAAGACTCGATGGATTTCATAGAGCGCCTTGTGTGGGTGGTGTAGGTGCTCCAGCACTGCATTCATAAACACGGTGTTGAGAGCACCGTCTCTGAATGGAAGTTGGTGTGCGTCAGCGACCACAGTCAAAGCTCTGTTCCGCCTAAAGTCTAAACCGATCCACAAATATCCATGATCAGAAATGAATTGTCTCATTCTTCCTTGACCAGCACCGAGATCAAGGCAGATTCCACGTCCTTTAGGCAATTCTTTCATCAAAGCTACATAGCCTTCCCTGTTTACCACTGGACAATAGTAGACCTGTAATATTAACCGTGCCGTCCAAGTTCTCGATGCAGACCGATGCTAGCACTGTAGTGTTCCATATCTGCAGATGCGCCCTATCAATGAGATGACATGGTTTTGTAATACAACGACTGATATTGTTCAGCTATCCTGTCCCAGTCGTATTCCGCTATCTTTTTGAGGTTTGCGTCCCCCATACGTCTCATTAATTTTGGATTTTCGACCAAGTGAATTATGGAATCAGATAATGAGCGAACGTTTCCAGGTGGGACAAGCATGCCATTTGTGCCATCTTTAACTAGAGCGGGCACGTCCCCAACGTTTGTTGCAATGACGGGTTTCCCGCAGGCCATAGCCTCCATCACAGAGAGAGGCATACCTTCAACATAGGAAGGTAAAACGTAAAGATCACATGTATTATAAAGGTAGGGCAACTCTTCGTCGCGAATATATCTCAAACAAGTACGGATTTTGTCTCCAAACTCCCCTTCTTTTTCTCTCACGTAGCCAGCTAGCGGTCCACAACCAGCTACAAAGAGTTTTACTTGACTCGTACTCTCGACAACTCGAAGCATGGCTCTTAATAAAGTAGACACACCTTTCGCTGCCCTCAGCTGAGCAAAGTAAAGCACGACAATATCATTTTCATCAATACCCAACCTATTTCTAAGCACGCGCCTTTTAGTATCATCAGGCTTAAAGAAAACTGTATCTACGCCGTTCGGTATATAGAATAACTTTTCATAGGGGACATATTCCGCAAAATAACTGTACTCTGACTTACTGACCGTGGTCACAGCAGATGAAGGTGCGATCAATAATCTCTCAGATAGTTTATTCAATAACTTTGCAGCCAGCTGAACGACCGCAGATGAGTATCCGCTTGTTAGTCCGTGGGATGTCACAATCATGGGTGCTTTGATCTTATTGAGTTTCTTCATAGCACCTGCATACAGTGACAGAAGACTATAAAGAAAGTGTACGTGTATGATGTCGACATCTGGTTCACTTACTGGAAGACTCAATCCTCTCAAGCCATATAAGATGTAGGGTGTATTGCGTACAACTATCCGTCTGGCCCTCAGCCGGATGACATCATCACCATCTCTGCAATTGTCACAGGAGGTCATGAGATCTGAAGAGAATACCTTCACAGATACACCGTTGGAGGACAATCGCCTCTTTATTTCGTACACAACTCTTCCAGCATAGAATGGATAATACTCAACCAAATTCAAGACTTTTAGAGGCGACATCTCTCCCCCCGATACAATAACTATTTAGCATTTTTCAGGTACCAAAATGAGGAAAAGTATCCTCACTTCGGTGAAAATACCGAGTTCATACTAAGGTTTAGTGGTTTTTATATTTGATGGCACTCTCACAGCTCTTACTCGCATCCATGGTATCACCGTAGCAGTCAACAGAACCAAACTAACGATTGTCGCTGCGATTGCTATAAGTGAAAGGGTTACGTCAATTTGCCCTGTTTTGCCAAGCTGTTGGATCGTTCCTGTCCAGAACCCTAAAGCAACTATGAATGTTTCTATAGCTGGTACTCCGTAAAAGAGTTGAGGCTTTCGGACTGAGAGATATCTAATCACGCTAACAACAACTTCTGTTGCACTCGCCAACGGGCCCTTCTTAGAAGGGTTTGGAACATTATACTTGACGTTAATTGGCACTTCAATTATTCTTAAGCCTTTCTCTCGTGCTTTCATGAGTATCTCTGAGTCTGCTCCCATTCCCGTTTCTCTCGGCATTATAGAACGTAGCACATTCTTCCTGTACAGTCTGAAACCAGATTGTGTATCAGATATACCTCCATCGGTCAGCACGCTGAGTAGCTTGTTCCCCAGAATACGGCCTATGGGCATCTGATTGTTAGGAGAACCTCCGTTCTTGAATCTCGACCCAACTACTATGTCGGCGCCATTCTTCTGCATTGCTTTGACTAGCCGAAGTATCTCTTTAGGATCATGCTGACCATCAGCATCCAAGGTGATTACAGCTTTGGCCTTTGTTTTCATCGCTTCAACGAATAAAGAGCGAAGAGTGGCTCCTTTCCCGAGATTTGTCTTATGATTGATCACGATCGCACCTGAGGTCGCCGCGACTTTCCCTGTCATATCCTTTGATCCGTCGTCGCATACAATTACCTTGGACACGTACTTTTGCGTTTCTAGAATCACTTTGGCTATTGTTGCCTCCTCCCCATATGCTGGAATAATAGCAACAATCGGAAGTTCTTTGCTCACATCTGACCACCTATCATCCAATGAAGCCGTTCAACCCCTCACTAGTAGTGAAATTCTACTCATACCCCAATATTCATGGATTCTGTCAATCCTCGCGCAGGTATCTTTGAAGTCTCCAAGTCTGGATCTCCTGAAAAGTGTTGGCATCTTTGACTAGAAGCTTTGTAAGCAATTAGAGCCAGCCTGTTCACCATAGCTATTTCTGGAACATGTTTTGAATGTATTCCCATAATCTAACTGCAGCGTCGAGACAGTATAAATGCTCCAACTCTGCCACATACATGAACCTTCTTGTATACTTCCCGTTTACTCAGTTTGTCAGCAGCTGTGTCTGAAATGCTAGTCTTGGTTCTGTACTATTTCAGGTAACTCACTCTTAAATCTTCTATCTGCCTACACGGGGAACCGAGTTATCATTCGGGAGTTATAAGCTTAGTCCGACCCAGAAAATATATTTTGGGTCCTTCATCCAATTTCTGACTTGAGGAGCCCACTCAAAGACACCATTTTCCTCGAATTTGACTACCATTTCCTTGACTCTTGCCAGTCCTGCATTCATTACTTTTCCCTTTATGGCGACTTTCAACTTTTCAGCTATGCTCCTTAATTGGGCTATGATCCTATTGTTCATGATCATACTTCTTATCTTCGCGTACCATGTTGCTGCTCTGTAGAAGATTCTATCCATTATTCCGAGATGGTACCAGTTTCCGTTCCTCAGTCCCTTGCGCCAATAGTCCATCAGCTCTGCACAGCTGAGTATGACGAGTCTCCCCCTGTACATTGAACCTCTTCGTTTCCCAGTCTTCGGTAATTACAGTTTACATAAGATTTAAGGTTTCTGCCAGTACTTATACGCATTCTTTTGTCTCCTACTCTATACGCAGTCTCGATGAATGAGCAGATTGAGGCAGATCCATTCCATCTAACGGAAACACATATCTTGATCAACTTTCATATGTGAAACGGAGGCGGGTTAACATTAGTCTCTTCGCGACGTTAACCAGATGCTTTTATGAATACCTGGAAGCCTTCCACATATTTTCTTAGCACTTTACCTTCAGTTTTTCCGCCTTTGTTTATGGGCAGTACGTTTCGTCCATCGATTATTCCCCCTCGTGTTGAGCTTATTTTTGGTAGTTCATCCGGCGTGAAGTTGTTCTTGAATGCTGAGTGATCTGTCATCAGTCTATCTCGGTCTCGTTGCTGGAGCGTTGTTGAATACTTATATTACTTTCATGTTCGGTTTCTGGGCTCCTGGCTGTACCAACAGAATTCTGGTGAGCAATTGTCGAAGCAGCCACAACAAATGGTGCTGCTGAAACCATGACAAGAAGAATCGTAGCAACTAGGACTTTTCTCTGC
>JAHPYV010000208.1 GCA_019058495.1 Promethearchaeati archaeon | reverse complement strand
AACATCCACTTGGATGCCAACCTGTCCATAGTCTGAGGGTAAGGCGTGACGATCGCGATTCTGCCTGTGTTCGATAGGATTCGTCCAGCTTTTTCGAAAAGCATGTTGTATGTCTTACCTATCTCGCCCTGTGTTCGTACAGATATGCTGTACGGCGGGTTGACTGCAATTATGTCTGCCTCCATTATTTTTTCTGTGAGGTCTGCCACATCGCTTACAATCAGCTTCATCTTTTCTGCTACTCCAATCACTTCGGCGTTTCTTCTGGCGCAAGTTATGTAGTCATCTGAGAGATCTGACCCCGTGACTTTGAGCTTTCTCCACTCCAGTGCTGCCATTAGCGGTATTGTTCCACAACCGCACATCGGATCAAGCAGATGCTCACCATCCTCTGGAGAGGTCAGCCGGATCATGCAGTAAGCTATTTGAGGAAGCAAAGGTGTTGGGTGAGTTTCAATCTTCGGAATATTTCCTGGCTGTATCTCAAGGTCGATGGTTGCAAGCGCGACTCTCTTGAGTAAGGAGATCCTGAGCGCTGTGTCATAATTCCTCAGATTGCACTCAGCATTAAGCTTCTCAACAATTCTCTTAGAGAACGCTCCCTGTATCTCTCTCTGACTCGGTCTCCCGCGGACGGAGTAAGCGGAGACAGAAATCCTTTGAGCACGAGGCGCGTAAACATGGATCTTCTCCATGGTCATGTCAGCAAATCGATCCACTGAAAATCTATCATTGTAGCCTTCCTCGCGCACAATTATGTGTGCCTCACCAATGGATCTCAAGTTTCTGACATGGTTGAGAGAGTGGTCTTGTATTTCACACTTGATCCAGCCGTGGGCACCATACGGGAAAAAGACCAGTTTAGGGGCATTCAATTTCTCCGAGATCTCAAGTGAGGCAACTTTCTCAAGCCCATTGACGACTCTAAACAATACCCACAAAGTTGCCACACCTTTCAACATGATAATTAATGCAAACAAATTAAAAGGCTTTACACTTGATAGTCTCCTTGCAACCTTACGACGCAAGACCTCGAGAATAGGTACATTGCGCCGGAATTGGTGATCTCAAGATTTGAAGCACAGCTCTACTGTTAAGCGGGAAGTAAGATCAACCTTCGACTTCATATCCTACGACTATGACAAGCTTCGCAGCCGCATCTGGGAAGATCTGACCGAATTCGCTACAGAGTCTCTATTCACACCCAATCCTAGCAAAGACGACCTGATCTTGGATCTAGCTTGCGGAAATGCTAGGCATGCAATCTACTTCTCGGAGAAACATCAGCTGAGAAGCATAGCCATAGATTTCTCCGCTCAACTGCTGACGCTTGCAAAAGACAGAGTGACCTTATCGAAGATGGGGCGCATAGTGGCACTCATCAACGGAGACGCATCAAACATACCGCTCAGGAATCACACAATCAACGGCGTGCTATACATTGCTGCGATCCATCACCTGCCGACAGCCTCCGAGCGTCTGAAGTCGATGCAGGAGATCTCAGGAATCCTCACTGTCAGAGGGCGAGCCGTAGTGACCGTATGGCGAAAGTGGCAAAGAAGGTTTGCTTCCTACTTCATCAAGAGACACCTGAGACATCCTCTAGGAGGAAGATCCAACGGATGGATGGGAGACAAATACATCCCTTGGAAGAGTGGCCACGGCGCAACATCAGTCTCCCGTTTCTATCACCTCTTCAGCAAGAGAGAATTAAAGAGACTCCTAACCAAAGCCGGCTTCAAGATCGTGAAAACATCCAAGTCAAGTAAGAAAGCTGGCGAAGGAAGCTTCTTCGCCTCCATCGAAAAGAAGTGAGAGACTCAAATTGAGTCCTCTAGGGTCACTTACGCCTTCAATTCAACCTTGATTGCGTTGTTTGGGCAGATGTCTGTACACTTGTTGCACAAAGTGCAGAAGTTCGCAAACGACGGTACAATCACATAATTCTGCGGCTCTTTGTAACGTTCTCGCTGAAGTGCATACCTGACAAAAACCGTACTAGGGCAAACCTCTAAGCATTTTCCGCATTCCTGAGGTTTAGGACACTTATCTTTGAGCCACTGGATAGAGACTTTCGCAGGCATTTACCATTCCTCCTTTAGTGTTGGAATGCTTTCTCTTGGAATCAGTGTGATTGCATTCTGTTCGCATTGTGCCCTGCATAACCCACATCCGAAGCACTTGAACTGGTTGACATGTGCTCTGCCTAGGGCAGGTCGAAGGTTCATTGCTCCGAACTGGCAGTGCATCACACACTTTCCACACCCTATGCACTTATCGGGATCTACGCTTGCCACGTAATGTCCTTTGAGGAAATGGTGAATGTCGAAGTCTATTCTTGGTCTTAGGGCTATACATTCTGGGTACTCGCAATTGCACATTGCGAACGCCATTGGCAGTGGTGTTCCCGCTATTGTATGAACCATTCCTTGATCGTCACACTTGTCCAAGAATTCTCTTGCCTCTCCAACACTAAGTTGCTCAACTCCCTTTGGAGCGTGATCCACATATCCTTTCACAGTCTCTCCGTGTAATCCCAGCGGCAGGCACGTGTAGACTTTCTCGTTTCGATTCATGAAACGACAAGGGCACATGACTCTATAGACATCTCCAGCGACTTGGCAGATCTCTTTGGCCTCCTCAAGTGTTATTACCTGACCCATGTGCCCTTCAGGAAACATCCGTGGACCTTTATCCTTCTGTATTAGTTCCTCGATCACTTTCTTGGTCATGGCGAGCGACTTAGGGTCGGCTAGCACATCCCCCAAACTTTTTGTAAGGTCGCCGTACACTTTGTCAATCAGTTTCCAGTGATCCAGTTCCCATTTCTCAAATCCTAGGTCCTTTGCCACTTTTACGTTAAGGTTTCTCTCGTTAAGATACCATTTCTTCCCATTACCATGCCTTGCGCAAAATTGGCACATTAATAACGCCTCGTATCTTAGTCAAGTTCATATGCATGTCAAATATAACCCATACTCTGAAATGTCCGAGTATATTAATCTTAGAGGGTTGATAGCAGAATCTTCTCGTCCATTGAAAGTAAGCAATGGACAAGATAGACACATTTAATATACCTCAAAATCGAATTATTGAAGTGATTTCCAATCATCGAATCAATCACACAAGATTGAATACGCATCCATGGTTACCGCAGAAGGTTGTGACAGACATGGTGAAGAACGAGAAGTCCGATTACCTAAAGGAACCTGTAAGACCCATAGAGCCCAAGGAAGACATGCTTGTAGGAGACCTTGTAGAAGCTTTCGAGCACACATCCTACCAGAGCAGAAACTTGGCCCGATGCTTTAACGCTTACCGCAACATGCTTTCAGCCCCGGATAGAGTCACCGTATTTTTCGGGTTTGCTGGAGCCATGGTTCCCGCAGGAATGAAGAAAGTAGTAATCTCAATGATAAAGAACAAGTTGATTGATGTCTTGGTGAGCACTGGAGCAAACCTTTACCATGATTGGCACGAGGCAAGAGGAAATAGACATTACATCGGTTCACAAAAGGCCAATGACACGAAACTCAGAGAAATGTTCATCGACAGAATCTATGACACTTTTGCAGACGAAGAGAAATTCAGAGAAAGCGACAATGCAATAAAGAACATAGCTGACAAACTCGAACCAAAACCATATTCTTCAAGAGAATTCCTTGAGAAAATGGGGCAAGCGGTGAAGGGGACAGACTCAATACTGGCGACGGCAGCGGAAAACGGAGTCCCAGTCTTCTGCCCTGCTCTAAATGACAGCTCTATAGGAATAGCTATCACAAAACACTATTACGAGTGCCTCAAGACGAACCGTACGCCCATTGCAATAGATCCGATAAAAGACAACTGGGAGATCGCCCAAATCAAATTGAAGTCAAAGTCAACTGGAGTAGTCTACGTGGGAGGTGGCACACCCAAGAACTATATACAGCAAACTGAAGTGATGCTAGAAGTCATGGGATTCGAAACTATAGGTCACAAATACGCGATACAACTGACGACGGACGACGCCAAGTGGGGAGGGCTCTCAGGTTGCACCTTCGAAGAAGCCCAATCGTGGGGCAAGATAACGAAAGACGCAAAAATGGCTACAGCCTACATAGACGCGACAGTAGCACTTCCAATTCTTGTCACTGCACTAATCCAGAAATGTCAAGACATGATTGCAGAGAGGCGCAGACTCAAACTAACCTGGGACAAAGCGGAACTGAAATCAATACAACAAATCTAGAGAACTCACCATTATCCTAAATAAACAACTACGATAAGCGCCAAATTCAATACTAATGAGTGGGTTTCATATGTCAGATGTCATAAAATTCCTAACCACGCCAGCAAACTTCTTCTCAGGCTTCGTATCATCTTATGAGGATTCACACTTCATAGTCCTAGGAGTCCCCTTCGATGGCACGAGTTCATATAAACCTGGTTCGAGGTTTGGTCCATCAGCGATAAGGGAAGCCTCATGCAACATCGAGACATTCTCCCTGCGTACCCTTGAGGACATAGAACACGTGAAGATATGCGACATTGGGGACCTATGGGTCACCCATGGTAACCTTGTCGAAACAAACAGAAAAGTCGAGCAAGTGACAGCTGAAATA
>JAHPYV010000024.1:16127-20948 GCA_019058495.1 Promethearchaeati archaeon | reverse complement strand
GGGGAGAAGCGTACAAAAACCCACATCATAGAGAGCTTCATTGGGAAATAGAGTTGAGATTCCTTAGGGAAATAAGCAAAGTACTCAAAGCAGCAGGGATCAGGTTACTAATCGAGAACCATCCATATCAAGAACGAATTTTCAAGAGTCACAGTATTCATATTCAGAAAATCATTGATGAAAAGATGGCTGGACTCTGTTTTGATCTCGCGCACGCATTCGCCAGGCATAAGAAGTTCGGCGACGAAGAACCGAGGAAGTTGATAGAGAAATTCGACAAGAACATCTTTGAAGTCCATCTTGCTGACAATGATGGAGAATCGCCTGAACCTATTAGTCTAGACCGAGGAAAAATGCCGTGGCGAGAGTTCATCAATGCGATTAATATTGACCGGGAAGACGTTCTAACAGTACTTGAGTTGCATAATGAGCCAATGGCATCAATAGAACAGCTTAAGTTGAAGAGCAGAAAAAAGTAGAACTGAAAACAATCCTTACTTGATCATCCTTCCTAGTCAGATAGCTCAATTCGCACCTCGAGAACCCTAGTTGCGCTCCTTCTACAGTCTCCCTCTGATGTCAGATCAACAACTTATTAATATGGGTAGCAAGCTACACGGAATCTCAAAGATGCGATATTTCAAGGAACTAATTGGAGGATTCGAGAGTAATGAGGAAGGTCGCTATTGTCGGAGCAGGTCTAACACGATTCTCTTCTTCAAGGCATGATGCAAACCAAGAGGAGATGATTGCAGAAGCGATGAGACATGCTACCGAAGACTCTGGAATGACGTGGAAAGACATACGCAATGAGGTTGACATGGGAATAGGAGCATACTGCAGCGATTTCTTTAACCAGCAGCTGATGTTCGGAGCGACTGTTCACGACTATTTTGGACTTTGCCCGAAACCGAATATCCGAGTTGAAGCTGTGGGAGCAACCGGCGGTCAAGCAATAAGAACTGCTTACGCATACATTGCAGCAAGCACGTTGTACGATGTTGTTGTAGTCTTTAGTTGGGAAAAAATGTCTGAGGTGAATTACGAGCAGGCCCTCGACTTCTTGGGCAGAAACCTAGACCTTGACTTCGAATATTACTTGGCGGGTGTGACCTTGCCAACAATACATGGAATGATGGCAAAAC
Organism: Promethearchaeati archaeon; assembly: GCA_019058495.1. Lineage (GTDB taxonomy): Archaea > Asgardarchaeota > Atabeyarchaeia > Atabeyarchaeales > Atabeyarchaeaceae > JAHPYV01. The sequence goes on along the minus strand of JAHPYV010000024.1, from coordinate 19,803 downwards.
TTCACACTAAGAAGTACGGAACAAGCAGAGAGCAGATGGCCAAAGTCGCCGTCAAGAACAGGGCAAACGCACTGAACAATCCATTCGTTGAGTTCGGTGCGAATATAAAAGTTGATGATGTCTTGAATTCAAAACCTTTGTTTAGCCCGTTAGGAGAATTGGATTTTGCCCCTGCATCTGATGGCGCTGCAGTCCTGATTCTCGCCTCAGAAGAAAAGGCCAAGAAGTTCACGGATACTCCAATATGGATCTCAGGTACTGGTTGTGGAACTGACAAACTTTTCCATAGAAGAACAGCTGAAGAAATACCTAAGTTGACTTCGACGATTGCGGCTGCCAAGCAAGCCTACAGAATGGCTGGAATAACTAATCCAATGAAGGAAATCAACTGCGCGGAAGTCTATGACATGTCCACAATCTATGAGATTATGGCATATGAGGCATTGGGGTTCTGCGAACCTGGCGAAGGAGGAAAACTCATTGATGAAGGGATAACGGAGAACAGTGGAACAATTCCAGTTAACATGGAAGGTGGGTGCTTCGGCGCTGGTATAGCTTTAGGACCAGTTGGAGTGAAACAGGCTGCCGAAATGTTCTGGCAACTTAGGGACGAAGCGGATAAGCGATACAGAGGCGGCCTGCAAGTGAAAGGAGCTGAGAAGGGTTTAATACATTCTGAGTCGGGCTACGGCGTCTACAGTGTTGTGAACATACTGGAGAGGTAAACAAGAACTAGAATATAGAAGGAGGAATGTTGGAGCATGACAAGAATTTTCAGAACAGAACCTCTGACTATTGTTAAGGATTACAGAATCAGGTATCAATCCACGATGGGAAAAGTATCAAAGTTCTTCTTGGATATGGTGAATGAACAGAGGATCATGGGGACGCGATGTGAGAAGTGTGGTAAGACATATCTTCCACCATATCCAGACTGCCCCGACTGCAATGAAAAGACTAGCTGGGTCGAGGTACCGACCAACGGAGTAGTGGAAGCCTTCACAGTTTGTTACGCTCAGCCACGACCGTTCAAGAAGAAGTTGCCTTACGTGCTTGCTTACGTGAGGTTGGAGGGCGTAGACAATTTGCTTCCAGGTTTCCTTGAGGCAGATCCAGATAAAGTTGAAGAAGGCTCGAAGATCTTATTGAAGATACGAATTCCTCAAACCGGACCGCGATGGGGAGTTTATGACGCAGACTACTACTTTGAACTAGTTGAGGGGTGAAAGCGAGAATGAGTAGAAGAGTTGCCATAGTTGGCGCCGGACTAGGGAAATTCGATAAACCAAGAGAAGACAGACGCGTCAGAGAGATGGTGGCCGAATCAGTTAGGATGGCTTTCGACTTCACGCCCAACCTGTCAAAGGATGATATTGACATGGGTGTTTCATCATATTTCGCAACACACTTCGATCAAGAGCATAATCCAGCCTCAAGCTGCTGGGACTATATGGGTTTCCCGCCAAAGCCGCTTCTCCGTATCGAGGGTGGTGGCGCAACAGGTTGCCTTGCGATGTGGGCGGCATGGCATTACATCAAATCAGGATTGGCAGATGTGATATTAGTATATGGACTTGAAACTCAATCAACTGTCGATTCATCTTTGGCAAACGAGTTCATAGCCGCGGCATCGGATACAGACTTTGACTACAGTCTAGGGGGATTCTACACTGGTTACTATGCGCTGATGTGCACTAGACACTATGAGCTGTACAAGACCAATCCGGTTCACACAGCTATGATTGCCGTCAAAAATAAGAGGAACGCCTTGAATAAGCCTTTTGCAGAGTTCGGCGCAAACATTACTGTTGAGGACGTTTTGAAGTCGCGGATGATTGCGACCCCACTCAAGATTTTCGATTGTTGCATGCTTACAGATGGAGCCGCATGCGTCGTTCTGGCTTCGGAGGAGAAAGCAAAGAAACTGACTGATTCACCGATATGGATCACTGGTGCTGGAGGCGGAACCGACGCGATGAGACCTGGTGACAGACCAATAGCTGCGGCAGCAACCTGGGAAAAGGGTGCCAAGACGCCAATTATCAACCCTGATGAGAATGCTGAAGCACTCGCGAGAGTGCTATATCCAGATATTCAATCATTTGGAGCTTGTCGAGAAGCTGCGCGGCAGGCATACAAACTGGCTGACATAACCAATCCGCTCAAGCAAATACACCTTGCTGAACTTCATGACGCTTACACTTCCAGCGAAATGCAAACCTATGAAGACATAGGATTCATCCCTCACGGGAAGACAGGTAAATGGATTGAGGAGGGCGGACCTTTCGTAGATGGAGATCTCCCTTGCAATCCAAGCGGAGGGCTCATAGGAGTTGGCCACCCAGTTGGAGCAACAGGAATCATGAGTGCATTCTTCGCTTATCATCAGTTGTTGGGTGATGAGCCAAAGTTCTGCACAAACAAGAGTACCGAAGTTCAACGTGCGGAGAAAGCGGTCGTTCATTCGCATGCTGGAACTGGGACCTACATAGTTGTCATGGTACTGGAGAAGTGATGTTTAAGGAGATGAAAGTTCAAATGTCCGAGCAACCCGATGTTTTGAGTTCCAAGCCGCTAAGAATAACTAGGATTCATGACATGACTTTCCGCCATAGTTATGGGAAGATCGACAAGTTCTTCAAAGGATTTGCTCAAGGAAAACTCTTGGCGACCAAATGCAACGATTGCAACAAAGTCTTTGTCCCCCCACGGGCTGATTGCCCGTACTGCATGGCTGATCTGACCGAAAGCTGGGTCGAACTACCCAAAGAGTGCGAGCTTCATACATTCTCAGTGCTTCACTTTGCAGGTCCAACTTTCTTCAAAGACCTACCGTTCATTCTTGGACTCGCGAAATGGCCTGGGGTGGACACATATCTTATGGCGAGAATCAGGGAAGTCAAACCGGAGGATGTTAAGATTGGCATGAAGTTGGTTGTTAGGTTTGCAGAGCCTCACCGAAGAACATTTACTGTTCTAGACTTCTGGTACGAGCCAGCTGAGAAGCTAACAGAGAGATGATGGTAGGTGAAATTAGAATGAGCGAAGATGTGAAGAAATGCCCGAAGTGTGGTACTGAGATGAAAGTGTATGACGGTGGAGCTGGTAATGTTTGGATATGCCCCAATAAGGGATGCGATCAGAATGCTATTCAGGAATTCGAGGTTTCAGTGTATCAGCGATTTGAAGGGGTTAGGTTAGTTCCTGATTCAAAGGTGTTTCTGCCACCAGAGAAAAGACTTGGTGCAAGGAAGAAAGAGATTCTAGACCAAGCCAAACCCTTCCTGAAGGGTAAGAAGTACTAGCCATTTCACGAACTTCCAAGTTACGCACTTTTGTTGAAGCGACCCGGGGCTTCTGCTCCTTGGATAACCATATTGTTGTGTGACTGAGCAGGATAAGAAAATGGAAAAGGTGCAGAGTCTCTGCTTTCATCGGTTTAGTACCCGAATTCCTTGTACACTTCTCTTTGTATAAGGAATCTCAGCACTTCGGCAGTTCCACCGCCTATCATCATCAGCCTAGAGTCTCTGAGCATACGTTCCACAGGGTACTCTCTCGTGTAGCCTATTCCTCCAAGTATCTGGAGGGTGCTACTTGCGACTTCGAAAGCAGTCTCAGTTGAGTATACCTTGGCCATGGTCGCCTGCTTCGTCGCCGGAAGACCTTTGTCAAG
>JAHPYV010000024.1:0-16117 GCA_019058495.1 Promethearchaeati archaeon | reverse complement strand
CTTCCAGCGTCATTAGTTTTGCTGCTTCGATCTTCATGGCGGCTTCCGCTATCTTGAAGCTAACTCCTTCAAACGACTTGATCTTCTTGTCAAACTGAGCGCGTTCATTTGAGTACTTAACAGCTGCCTCGAATGGCGTCCTAGCATAACCTAGTGCTTGGGCAGCAATGCAGACCCTTTCTCTATCGAGTTCATCCATTAGTACTCTGAAGCCCTCATTCTCTTTTCCGATCAGGTTCTCTTTCGGAACCTTGACGTTTTCAAACTTCAGTTGAGACACCTTCGCTCCGTGCTGACCTAGAAGTTCATAGTCCTTTACGGCGGTGAATCCGGGCATCCCTTTTTCAACTATTAGTCCTGACATTCCTTGGTGGGGGTGAACATTCGGATTTGTTATTGCAAATACGCACAGGAAGTCCGCCTGACTACCATTTGTTATGAACCTCTTCTCACCATTGATCACATAGTTCTTTCCATCGAACTTGGCTTTCGTCTTCATGCCAGCTGTGTCTGAGCCCACATCAGGTTCCGTTATTCCTATGGCTCCAATTTTCTCACCCTTGATCACTGGAACCAAGTACTTCTTTTTTTGTTCTTCATCACCAAATTTGAATACAGGCATCGAATAGAAGAGTGATGAAGCTGCCCGAGACATGTCTGTTCCAGGACTAACAGCGGAGACTTCTTCCGCGAATATAATTTCATATACCATGCCTTTCTCTGTTCCGCCATATCTGGCTGGATACGCCGAACCTAGGTAACCCTTCTTGCCCGCGCTGGCTATAAACTTCTTGATCGGTGAGAAATCCTCTTTCCGCTCAATCTCCTCAGATACCGGTAGTAACTCTTGCTCAACAAACTTCTTGACTTCTTTTCTAAATTTCACTTCAGTCTCGCTGAACAGTATTTCGCTCATATTTCATCACCGTGGCGTTGAATAGAGAATCCTTCTGAACATGGTTATTAAGCTCTCGCTTCTGGTATTTTAGGAATTAGATTTCGAACCAGCAACCTAGACTTCTGAAACTGTGTTTTGCCTCACTGATTGAATTTCCAGCCAATCCTGCATTTTGAGGCTATCTTTGAGACCTGATTTTTGATGATTTTACTGCGAAGTTCCCAAAGAGATCACAAGGTTTTTCTTACTGGTAGCACTTAGATTAGGTTCACAGATGCCTGCAAAATGCTTTCAAGCATCTCTGAGATCCCCTCACCAACCCAGATGTGGAGGAAAAGCCTATGAGGTATAAAGAAAATTCTGAAGTCTCATCATCCAGTTCTGCCGAAGGAAAAAGAGTTATCGTGAGCCTAGATGAAAAAGAGAAAGTCACCATTGACCGCGAGAACAAACCAAAGGAAATCTCGATTAATGGTGTTTTGGACATTAATAATACAAGTAGTAGTTATAGAGTCTATAATGCTTTCTTGTCAGTAAGTAATCATGGGGTAACTGACGTTTCTGAAGGTCGATATCCCGTAGGGGAAATCGGTCCTGAAAAGTCTTGGAAGAAAGACTACACTGCATCAACTGACACTCCAACACTCATGTTGGAGGAAGTCGTTGACACCAATTATGGTGAAGAGGCTGGCGAGCCTCATAGAGCATTTTACGTTGACAAAGAAAATCCAACATCATTCAAGATTTCGGTCAAGAATGACTTTGACCATGATATTTCCAATTTGGACTTAAAGAAGACTACACCACCTGAGCTTTCTGATATCGAAGTCACAGCAGAATCAGGAGAAGCAAGTGTCGACGAAGGAAAAAAACTCGTTAAATGGACTCTAGAGACATTAAGACCTGGTGAAGAGAGCACCCTGACTGTCAAGGGAATATTGAGACCAAATGACTCAGAGCCAATTAAATGCGGATCAATAGAAGCTACCTTTAAAGTTGAAGATGCAGCTCGAGCAGGACTCGATCTTGATCTGGATTCGTTGACCAAGAGCCTTTCAAGCATGAATGTTTGTGAAACCGAGTCAGCTGGAAAATGGAGTTGTGAAGTAACTTTTGACAATACTACGGATCTAGTGACGGTTTTGAACGAATTTGTCGTATCCGGAACTGAGGGAGAAGTCGCTCACTTTAAGCCAGACGCTGAAGTTCCAGCGGGGCAATCATGGAAGCAAAACATAGAGTTCGCCGCCAAAAATGTTCCAGAACTCGAGAAGAGTATCAGATTCAGGGTCGCCTATGAAGTTCACAGAAGCGTTGACGGTTATGTCTTCAAGGAAGATGATGTTATTCCTGTCGGACAGATTACGTGCTCGAAGCAGTTTGATCCGGCGGAGATTCCTGCATATGAGACAGTTGACCTCAAAGAGGTAATCACAACGGAGAATAGTGGATCCGTGGAATTCGACTCAGTGAAACTTGTGGACAAGTTGCCAAGGGACTTCAAACCACCTAAACTTGGAGATGTGGAGTGCGCCTTGGGGAGTAACACTGTTGAGTGTCAGGTTGAGATAGAACCGGAGGATGAGGAACATGATCGAGAACACACAATAACGATCACTGTTCCAAACATGTTGGACAACAAGGGTGGGTTCAAACCTGGAGACAAGTTGATAGCTATCTACCCTGTTGTTGCGATAGGTGCGAGACCACCCTCAGAAACAAGATATCCCGCGCCGCTTCACGCAACCGCCTTCTGTCGACCACCAGGATTGGGGACAGACGCAGATACGCCGCAAGAAAAACCTCCAGAGATAGTTGTCAAATACGTCAAGAGAGTTCTGACCGGCGCCACAGGATTCGAGAGTGTCGAACCTGGAGTCTATGAAATCACAATACAGGCGACTAACAAGGGTGAAGGAGCACTTGAGAATGTTGTAGTCGAACACTGGATTCCGTCAGAATTCGAATTTGTAGAGTACAGCCCAAAGAGACTGGTAATGGAAGAAGAAGATGCCACCGAAGGGAAGAAAGTGAAATTCACAATCGTAAAGATGAACAAAGGAGAGGGCGAAACGATAATCTACAGAGTCAAAGGAAAGCCAGATGCTGAGTACAAGCAAACTGAAGCCAAGTTCCGGGTTCTAGGTCCACACAAGAAAGAATAAGACGGGTCAAAGAGGAAACCCGTCTTACCCGACGACATGACGCGCGCTAAGAAAGCATTATGGAGGAAACAAAAGAGAATGGAACTTCTAACAGTAATCTCTAGGGGAGTAACCCCCGTTATTGACTTCAAATCTATGAAGGGAGATGTGAAACCTTTCCTAGCAAAGTATGGAGGACAACTCAACTCAATAGGTATCGTAGTCAAGGACGAAACCGGACGAGGATTCTTCCAAAGTAATGTGGCACCTCCTGCTTCGCCTGACCACACGAAGTTTCTCTATTCGGCGTCTGACCTATTCCACTCCATAGGGATCAGGATCTATGCAATTGTGCCAGCCTTCTTGGACTCAAGAGTTGCTAGGGAGCCTAGATTCAGAACAACAAACCGATTTGGAAAGCAGAATGAACGATTCGCTTGCCCGACAAATGCTACTAATCAAGCGAACCTGGCCAAACTGTTCGAGGAGCTAGCATCCTCGAAGTTGGTCGATGACATAGTTGTAGTGGACGACGGTTATGTGCGAAGGGATTACTGTTTCTGTGATACTTGCCAAAAGGAGTTTGCATTGAGAGCCAAGTTGCCGCTTCCGATAAGGATGGAAACGCTAAACTCAAAGCAAGGGCTTTTCGACGACTGGATTATGTGGAGAACGGAAGTGGTGAATGGCTTACTTGATACGGTCACAAAACGCGTTGCAGAGGCTTCAGCAAAGGTTCAGAAAGAAGTTAACTTCTATACGTCAGTCGACTTGGATGAAAGAACCAAGTACATGCAGGGAGCTCTTCAGAATTTTGGACAAGACGTAGAGAAGATGGCAAAACTTGGTAACGTCGCCATTAGAATCCAGCCGTGGACGCCAATAATACCAGCTGAGAGGACGCCAGAACATGGTAAAATGTTGAATGATTTGAGAGCCATTTCCAACTACTTGACCGACTACAATCGTAAAGGAGTCCTCTTGGTTTGGAACATAGAGAATGAGGAAGAATTGGAGACAACTAAGGATATGCTGAAAGCATCGTCGTCGAGCGCAGTGCTGTCTTTCCAAAGTTTTCCATCTACTATCGGAGCACAGCGGGATGCTCACTTGGGACTCGACTTGGAAGCTAAGTAGGAGAGCTACTTGTTAGTCACTATGCCTTCGAAACTAAGTGTCTTTAGCTTTCTTAAATTAAGCGCCTCTCTTTGAATCACGCTACTATTTGTGTTCATCAACTTTCTTTTTCCTGTCTTTTTCAATTGATTCTTTTTCTAAGTGGCTCATTTCGAAAAGTAGTCTTCGTTCAACGATTCTTGCTTCAGGCTTCTCCTCCCTTTCTTGAGGTGTGGCTTCCTTTGCGTACCAGATGCCGTCTGTAACCTTTGTGTAAGTCTTCTCTAAGATCTTACGAAGTTCAGCTAGGTTTGAATGAGTTGAACTGTCCGACTGTCCTATAGATTCATCGATTTCGATAATTTTGCATTCTTTGCCTACTGGGAAGTCTAGTCCCTCTGCTCTGAGTCCAAATGTGGGGATTGTCTTGACTGCCCTTCTCGCACCCATCTTACTGCTTTGAGAACTCTTTGCCCCCAGCCATAGGTATATTTGCTTAGAGAACTCGTCGATCACTATAATGACGTTGGTCGGTTCAATGATCTTGCTTGACAACTCCCTTGGGATATACTCTCCAGAAAGGGTCACTTCAAATGAACCGACATATTTCTTGAGGCTCATACGATTTTTCACGTCTCCTTCTCATCTTTCCTAAATTAAATAGCAGCAAATAGTGACGAACCCTCTCAGCCGCTAATGGGTATCACGTCTTTCCCCTAGTCATCTAGCTTGATGCTTGGCATGAGGAATTTGATCAGATCGATAATCCTAGGTTTGGCTGTTCGCCCATTAGTAACTTTCGCATTCCACTTTTTGATTTCCTTCCTGAAACTAGTGCGTTCCTTTTCCATCACATGGACTGTTCTACTCAGTTCTTTGAAATCGAACTCAGTTGATCCTACACCTAAGCCTTTGCAGAAGCTCCTCGCTTCCTCGTTGACCGTGAACTCAATGCTCCTTCCACCTTTAAGACTATAGTTGAACGGGAAGGGTCTACAAATGAGAGGCCTCGCTCTGTAGATAGTGCACTTATCGCCCTTGCGAAACATGCATGCCTCATCTTTTTCCTTCAAAGCTAATACATTGTCATCCTCGTCTCCAAATCCTATCTTTGGGGTGTCAAAATAAGTGTCAGAAACGCTCTCGTGTGGTCTCACCACGGTTAGGAACTTGCTTGGGTTCAGACCAGTAAACCTAGCGATACGGTGCGCGTCGGATTTGGTTACAGTGATCGTGTATCTTCTGCAGCATTCTCCGCACATTTGGCAGGTGAATTTCATGTTTGGCCTTCGCATCCCCCGTAAAAACGTTTAAGAAGTTGCACCATAATCCAATATAATATTAAGAGGTTAAATTGCTTTGGAATGAGAGGTTGAAAATGAGCGCAGCTGAAATTGTCGCCTCAGTTTTGCTACATTTGGTTCCTGTTTTTGCGGTACTGTTCTTCTATCCTTTCATACGTAAGCCTCTCTGGAGAAAGCTGTACATCAGATTGAGTCTCTGCTTCCTTGCTTTCTGGTTTGGTTATTATATACTTCCTGTCCTGCTATTTGGTTTGGTTGTCTCACCAACTCCGCTCGACTTGTCAGGCGTGTATAATCCTTGGCTCTCAGCGATCGGGTACTACATAACTGTCTTTCTTAATCTTGTAGCGATTTTCGTGAGAACGGTACTATTTGTGATGCCTTTTGCTTTCCTTTTTGCTCCCTTGATTTCCATCATTATTCTCGTGTTATACCTGAGGAATGAGAAGTCTTCATTTAGGGAGAAGGTCAATGAGATAAGTTATCGGTATGACGCAAGCCCTCTTCATAAAGTCAAAGAACGTCTTCTGGAGGGCAATTGGAAAGTAGAGAAAGAAATATTCAAGCTGATGATCGTATTCTTGCCTATATCGCTTTATGTTTTGACATTAGTCCTGACACCTTTCATTCAGCAATTGGCTCTTCCGCCTCCACTGACGGGAATGATTAGTGCACAAGTTGGAGTGTTTGTTGAGGATTTAGTAGCCTACTTGGCAAGCTTCCTAGTTGCAGTATATCTGCTCTATTCATCAGAACTCAGTTTTCGAGGTAGATCCCTAGGAGATAAGATAAAATTCTCTGTTAACAGGTTTATTCTAACGACTGGAACTATCTTAGCTTTCTTTTCTATTCTTGCTTTTGTGCTGCAATTTTCTCAGTACCTGATCGGACTCCTCTACTTTATCATCTACTATGTCATGATGACCGTGATTTTCGCCATTCTGCTGCCGCTTTTTGAGCCATTCGGTTCATTGGTACTCATCAAAGCAATAGGCGCAATCGCAAGATTCAAGCCAAAGGAAAGACTGGGCAGAATCTTTAACAGAAGGACCTTGTCAGCTCTCGTCCTCGGATTCACGGTTGCTAGCGCGGCGCTCCTGATTCATTATCTTCTCTCACTGGTTATGTCCCCTCTTATGCCTGCCGCGGACTATTTCAATTTGTCTGGGATAGGGGGTGCCCCTGTGTTATTCGCTAATGAACTCACCTTTATCAGGTTATTCATGGTTTTCGGATCACGCGACATATTGGAGTTGCTTTTCATATCGATCATACTATTCTGGTTTGTAAGAGAACTAGCTGTCCCCGTCTTCGAAACGGTAGTATTCGTAGCCATCTTCGCTACGATGTACTCTGCAGTATTATCTCCCATAGAAGTGGTGCCGAGCTTATTCACAATTAACCCGCAATACTTCTGGGTCACAGGTGTGCCAGCCATAATGACTTACCCCGGCTTCAATCTTCCAGCTTCCAGACTAGGCGCACTTCCCTTCACTGGACCCTTAGTTGCTGGAGCTCAAGTCTTCTTGTCGCTGTCACCAATGTTGGTTTTGCTCTTTCTTGTCTACGTTTTCAAATACTGGAATCGTCCACTCGTGCTTTCGAGAAGCGTTGCCGAAGAGAATGTAGTCGAGAAAGCTTACTCAGGTATTTCCTCGATCCCAAGTTACCTCGAGTTGAAGCGTTCCCCTGAGGGTTTTGCATTCAGTCGTGAACAGGCGAAAAAGCCAAGCTCGTTGCTGGAGAACCTTGCGGCTGAAACGAGAGAAGACGCGAATAAGTTGATCGGTAGTTTTCCCAAGGAGGGATTTGTTGACATCCCCACTCTGGTTGAGGAAGCCAATCTGAAAGAGAAGAGAGTCTATGAACTGCTCAGGTACTTAGTGTCGCTAAAAATTATCAGAGCATACGAACTTGAAATTAAGTCGGTGACTTACAAGGCGGCGCCTCAGAGCCTCTTCATCACGACAACTGATGGATTGGATGTTTTCAACTACACCTTTGGCTCCCAGAAAATCGATCCTGCACTAATCTCAGGCATGCTTACAGCGATAATAAGCTTCGTCAAAGAGGCAACCAGATCCAGACAGTTCCTAAGAACAATTGAACATGGAGATGTTGTGCTAGTCATCGAGTACGGTAAATACGTTTTCGGCGCAATAGTCACCGATCAAGAGACCCCTGATATTAGAATCAGACTTAGGAAGTTCTTGGACAAGTTCGAGACAAGGCATGCTGACACCCTCTCGAAGTGGACCGGTCAGGTACCAGATCTTGAAAAAGATAGAAATCTAGCTGAATCAATCTTTGGGCAAACCTGAATACGGAATAAACCTCATATTACTCGCCTCCTAAGAAGGGGGGAAAGATCAGATGGAGTCCCTAATGAACATAGTGAGAAAACATGAAGAATGGCGCGGTAAGCAGACACTGAATCTTATCGCGTCGGAGAATGTTGCAAGTCCGCAAGTTCGCAAGCTCATGAGCACCGATCTCCTTCATCGCTACACCGCCCCCGACGGATTCTATATGGGAACAAAGTTTATCGACGAAATTAACGAATTGGCGTCTAAAGTTGCCAGAGAAGTTTTTGGAGCACAGTATGCTGATCCTCGCCCTTTGTCAGGGCATATTGCTGATTGGATACTTTTGTCTTGTTTCACCAAGGCTGGCGAAAGCATACTGAGCGTCTCGCCGACGAACGGCGGATATCCTGGGATAAGCGACCAAGGCGTAACACAGTTCATGTCGCGGAGGAACCTGTACTTCCCATTTGACGAGGGAAAAATGAATGTCAAAGTTGATGAAGCATCTGCGCTGATCGAGAGAGAGAAACCAAGTCTTGTAATATTCGGCGCTAGCTTCATTCTGTTTCCCCCACCGGTCAAGGAGCTCTCAAGAATCGCTAAGAGTGTGGGAGCTACTGTTGCTTACGACGGTGCGCATGTTCTGGGCTTAATTGGCGGAGGAAGGTTCCAGAACCCCCTACGTGAAGGCGCAAGCATCCTTATCGGCTCAACACACAAGAGTCTATTCGGACCCCAAGGAGGAATAATCCTTACCGACGGTTCATCTGCAAAGATCGTAAAGGACGCTATATTCCCAAGCTTCGTCGACAATGCTCACTACAACCGGATCGCTGCACTGGCAATGGCTCTTTTTGAACTGAAATCATTTGGAAGAGCTTACGCAGATCAGGTAATCAAGAACGCCAAAACAATTGGACGAGCACTGGACGAACATGGCGTTCCCGTCAAATGCCGAGAATACGGTTACACTGAGTCCCACCAAGTGCACTTAGACAACAACAGAATCGATAGCGGAATCAATCACACCAAGATCCTTGAAGAAGCAAACATGATAGTCGACAAAGGGACAAGGATAGGAACTTGTGAGGTCACGAGAAGAGGCATGAAAGAGACTGAAATGGAGAGAATAGCTGAGCTTATTGCTAGGGTGATGGTCAAGAGGGAACAGCCAGAACGAGTTAGGAAAGAAGTCATCAAACTCAGAGAGGAATTCGACAACTTGGAATATTGCTTCAAAGAATAATAGAGAAAACTCCTAGCTAAGAAACTGCTGAGCCTCAGAAGGATCTTCATTTAGCAAGTTGTTACTTGAACAGGGTTGCAGCAAGGTGATTATCCTGAGGAACACTCTCGCGCGCTGGAGGAGAAAAAAAGCCTTATGAAAAATAAATCAGCTTTCATTATAATTCCTCTAATTGGTTATATCCTTTTTTGGATAATTGGCACAACATTCTTCATGATATATTTCCTAATTCTTAATATTCCGGTAACCTCTAACTACAATGCCATGATACAAAGCATTCACCATTACTTACAATAATCTCCGTTACTACCAGTGGTTTTATTTGATTCTTAAAAATAACAAAAATCACTTTAAGGAAATCAAATAAACCATTGAATAACATGGCACTATCTCAAATCAGTATTATCTCAATATCCTTTACCATTGGGATCGATTTACTAATTACTGTAGCTATTGAAAAGATCAACATTCTTTTGTTTCCAATAAATATAGCGTACTTGATAGGTTGGTTCATTATAATCCCATCAGTAATTCTAGCGGGATATAAGAAATTAAGAGAAAAGCAATAGAAAAGTGATCGCCCTTTGTCGAGTTCTAAATTTTGGACTCAAGGTCATTGAGATACTGATTGACTATGTCAAAGAACGAATCAGTGACAACCACATTAGTTTGTATGGTTTTACTTGATGACAAACTCAAAAACCCCCATACGGTTTTGTTTTGATCAAACGCTCTTAAGAGTTCAATGAACCAAGAACGGTCAAAAAGGACCAAAATTCGACCTGAATTATTGGGGGTCAACAAAGGGGGGTTCTTTGAATAGAAATGCTGACCAATTCGCGGAGTTTCTCTAGCTTTCTCTCCTTGAGAGAAGCAAGTACTTTGTCGATGCCGCTCCTCAGTTGGTTAAGGGATTCCGCGTCCTCAGCAGCTTCCCTGATAGACTCGCCGTTTTAGGTTAACGAAGTATACCTAGTGTAGACCGCGTGCTGCTAGAGAGACTGGCAACGGTGACCATGGGCAGAATAGAGAAGAGGCCTTTGATCGCTAGGGAGAGTCATTTGGATACAAAAAGATACATCCAAAGAGTTATCTTTGATTTCAACAATATTATTACTGGGTATGTGAAAGCTATACGTGAAACCCACTTTCTGAAGGGCAGGTAATACAAGTGGGAGGAAAATTCTGTCCTTGGTGTTCAAGCGACGACTATTTCAAGAGAAACAATAAAGTCAAGTGCCCCACATGTGGAGTTAATTCAGAGATACTTGAATGTGAGGAGTGTGGGCGCACCTTCCTGCAGTGTGGACATCGATTAGCCTAGAATCAATCTCCTCTTTTTCTTTGGCAAATATGTATGTCGATGAGTGGGCAAACATGTTGTTTGCCTGGTTCTATCGTTTGTCCAGTCCTTGGGCCTTGTATCTCTTCGCCAAGTCAGCGTACCCTTTGTTTGCCACCTTAATGAGCATCGCGTCTTTGTCGGTAAGCTGTTTCAATGGTTTTGCAGGAACTCCTGCCATCACCGTTCTTGGAGGAACCTTGGTGTCAGCCAGAACTACAGCTCCAAGAGCCACTATGGACTCCGCGCCTATGACGGCTCGGTCGAACACGATCGCGTTGATGCTGATGAGGGAACCACTCTCTACTCTTGCACCATGTACGCAACATCCGTGAGCGAGAATGCAATTGTCGCCTATTGTTGTCGGTCCATCCCCGTGGATCACAGAGTTGTCTTGAATTGAATTGAATTTCCCGATCTTTATCTTGGTGAAGTCGCCTCTTATCACAGCACCATACCAGATGCTGGATCCTTCGCCTATCTCCACATCGCCTATGATGGTTGCATTTGGAGCCACGAAGGCGGTGGGATCAACTCTTGGTTTCTTGCCATCCACTTCAACGATGGGCATCTATTTCTCACCTTCTGCTATTTTCGCAATTTGACCTCATCTAATCACGTTTTCTGGCAAGTGTATTTTAATGCTTTTCATCCATTATTATGTTATAAACGTTTTCGCTTAAGGAGCTTCGGTGGCTCTCACTTTCTGAAGAGCATCAATCCGTGCTGGTGCAAGCCGAATGTCCAACAAATTCGAGGACCATAAAGAGAGAAAAGCAGAACCTGACGAGGCTTGGAGGAGGAAAAAGGTCGAGTTCGTGGAGAAAGAGACCAGCAAAATGTTAGAGACCCGTCAACTCCTCAGAGAATGGATTAGACGCAGCATCGACGAATATGGCAATATTCCACTCAACATAAGGGAGAGAGTGGATAATGTTGGGAGAGATCTCGGGATAACAGTTGACGAAGTCGTTGAGGAAGTTATGGAAGAGAAGGTGTTTGAGAAGAGGGGGAGCGTAAACCATGAGAAGCTTGCAGTCCTTTTGCTCCAGAAAGCACAGAGACTCCGCGAAACGAACGGCGGCATCATGACCTTGGCGGAAATTCAGTTAGCGCTTTCTAAGCGAGGTAACCTGCTGGGCAAGATTGAAAGCCAAGACATAAGGAAAAGCATCGAGATTCTAGTTGAGCGGAATCTGATCCCAGGATTCAGGAAGCTGAGCACAGGTCTGACAATTGTGTGTTTCTTTCCAATTGAGATAAGCCCAGATCAAAACACGGTTTTGGCCATTGCTGGGGAAAAGGGGTGGACTACGCTCGAAGAAGTAATGATTAGGACTCATTGGTCAAGAGAAAGAGCTGATATAACGCTGAAAGCTTTAGAGGACTCGGGGTTATCTCGCCTTGACCCTAGCTACGCTGCTGGTAAGAAATGGTATTTCCCGGGACTTTCAGGGCAATAGACTAATATTACTCAAGAACTGTTGGAGCTTTGCTTTAGAAAAAGGATTTATACTATCTCCATTGAATAGATAAACTCAATAATGGAGGTAGTATCAGGAAGCAGTTGTCGCCTGGAGGGAAGAACTATCAACGAAGAAACCCTTGGTGCTGAAAGCGATGACCGATTAATCAAGGATGTCTATGTAATCGTCGATGGATCAGTAATATTCCATAAGAGTTACAGTAAGACATCGAAGGAACCCGCCCTCATCTCTGGGTTCATTGGAGCAATCGCTTCATTTGCCCGAGAGATAACTGCGACCGGTGTTCTAAAGAAGGTTGTGATCCCTCCTGTGAAATTCATGGCATCCCAAATAATGGAACGACCCCAGGTCATAGTGGCCCTTCTTTTGTCGGATAGCTTCCCAGACAGTTTGTCGGAAGAACTTCTTCAAAAAATATCCGACATAATTCTGAACAGGTATATGGCGGAGTTAATTGACTCTAAGGGAGAAGATCTTTCGGACCAGATTTCTAAGGAAGTCCATGAAACGATTGTAAAGACAATAAGAAGATACCTCGAAACTAAGTCCACACGAAACAAATGATTCGCGGCGCCATTGCACTCTCAGAGTAGACTCAGGAGACTTGCGAAGAATACTCTACAGAGGGAACAACCGCTTCCGTGACCCGTGAAACCTGTTCTTGGTATTCTGCAGAAGCCGGTGACTTCGGACGATAAGATAGCAATCATAGTCGACGATGTGAGCAGACCCCCTCGCGCCAGTAGGAAAATGCTGAGATTGGTGGATGAGCAGCAAATGTTGGAGCCCAAGACTCCGTAAGGAGTATGTTGCATGATTGAAAAGTGCTCATGAGACACTATAAGGTTTATATGTCAAGGATTCATACACTAGTAATAGTTACTTTCTGGTAACAAGTGTGGGAGAGTGCTATTGATGGCGTTAAGATTGCTACTAGTGAAAGGTCAGAAAGTGCTAGCTGAAGTGCCGCTAGTGTCGGACAATGAACTCAACAAGGGGTTCTTCGAGAGAGAAATAGATGACTTTGAAAGAAATGAATTCAAAGAGCTATCAGAATTACTAGATACTCTATCGAATGAGGACAGATTGAAGATGCTTTCAAAAATGATTACCAGTGAAGGCCCAGTCAGATTTGTAGACTTCATGAATGACTTAGAGTTGAATCAGAAACTTGTTTCAGAGTACTGTAGACGCATGATAAACAGCGGTCTGGTTACGTCCCCCGAGAGAGGCAGATATGAGGCGTCGCCTTTGGGGTTGAGTAGCTTTGTTGTCGCAACGGTGGCCCTAAGGAGAATCTTAAAAGCTCTTGAGGATGAATTGGAGTAGATTGTTAATCAGTTTACAGAACGAATTGGTAGAGTCAGTAACTGAACTAATGCAATAAACTGGCAGTTGATGAGTGAAAATGTCGTTCAACAATTGGTTTGATGATGATGAGGATGAAGAATTCCTCAAACAATTAAGAGAGATGCAGAGAAGGATATCAAAGCTCATGAGAGAAGAGCTCAAGGAAATGATAGAAGCCCTCAAAGAGGGCGAACTCGGAGGAGAGATGCACATCAAACCGATTGACGGACCTGGGATCAAAGGATATGTAATGTGGGGACAGTTGGGCAACCCACAAGATCTAGCAGAGAGCAAAAGAATGAATCTCAAGCCCATTCCCCGGGGGAGATCAAGAAGAGTAAGAAGACAGCCAATGCTTGTAAAGGGAACTGGTGAAGAAGAACCAGTCGAGTTGAGAAATCCACTAGTCGAGAAATTCAAGTCAACTGATGAGTACGTCATCTTGGCTGAGTTGCCAGGAATCCCAGAATCTGAAGTAAGAGTCGATGTTAAAGGTGATGTTCTGGAAATAAGGGGCGGCGATAGATTCAAAACGGCGACGATTCGGCTGCCACATGGAGTCCAAGCGAATGACTTGAAGAAGAGCTACAAGAACGGTATCTTGGAGATAAGGATACCTCGACTAGCAGGCAAATAGACTTCCAATTAGTCATGATACTTCTTGTTCTTGTCTACTCTATGAATGTTCTGCGTGAAAAGTTTCATGAATGCATTGTTTCAGCCCGGCGGAGTACGCGGACGCGCAGCATGAGCGCCTGAACATGGTGATTTTACTGCTGAATTGATTCTCGATCTCAGTTTCCAGATCGGATACGGAAATTGGGCGCTGCTTGTCATCGATTAGTTTTGAGCGTTTGACGATCTCGGAGACATCGAGTTTTGTCTTCTTCATTACTTCTATGATCCTTTTTGTTACTCTGAAGTTTCCCAAGACGACTCCTTTGGCGCCATGATTGATGGCTTCCTTGATCAGGTTCTCATGTTCTTCAGTCGTTACGACTCCTGGTAGAATCGGTCTTAGAAATAGAAATGGTTTCAATCCAGTTTGGGCTAAATGGCTTATTGTGTCAAGTCTCTTACCCGGGGCAGGCGCGAAAGGCTCCAGCAAATGGGACTTGGATTCTTCTAGCGTCAGGATGGTTATCAAGGGGCTTATCCAGTTACATGAAGAGCTTATGACCTTGGCGTCGCTGCTCGTTATGTGGGATTTCGAAGAAAATTGGATCGGGTTGCCAAGTTTGGCTAATTCTTTGATGTATCCCATTGTTAGCGACCTGAGCTCCGGTTGGAATGGTTCTATTATGCTTCCAATAGCAATGTAAGTTCCATCTCTTCCCGGGATGAAGTTCGGGTTATATAGGAGTGCTAGTACAAGTTCCTCTGGCGACAGCTTGCAGGGTTTTGGTCTTTGAAACTTGAAGCCCATGTCGAGGATATAGCAGTAAACACATGAGTACGCGCAGTCGTTTCCCGGATGGATTGTTAGACCGCATTGTATAGGTCTTCTTCTTGAATGGTGATCGATTCTAGCTCTTCTGGTTCCTTCCTTTCCTACCATTACCTCATATTCCTTGATGAGAACCTCTCTTTGCTTGTCCGCGAGTTTGTCCAAGATGCTGTCACACCTATCTCTGCACCTAATTCTGCGTTGACTCGACTCACTTCAATAACAGCTATTCTTAAAACATAGTTACCAGTAATTAAATCTAAGATGATCCCCCTGGAATTAACCATTCGCTTGTCGGTGTCAGTTCACTGAGCAGGATAACATAAGGGGCGATGTTGCATGGCTAGTCAGTCGGAAGAGAAACTTTTCGAGTATTTGGGTGACATCGAGGGCTTCAAGAAATATGTGAAGCTTCTCTTGGATCATTACCAGATCGTTGATGGGTACTGGTTTGGATTTATTGAGAAAGAGTATGGTCTGGAGACCGCTGTAACGATAAACGAAGAAATCTGGGGTCGGATCGCAACAAGAACCGCTAAAGACATAAAGTCCATGTTCAAGATTGAGGGAAAAGGAGTAGATAGAGTTCTGAATGCTCTGAGATACCTCCCATGGTATACGATCACGAAGTACCGAGTCCGCAGAGAAGCGGATTCTTTGAGAATCGAGATTCCGCATTGCTTACCTCAAGAGATACGCGCGAAGAAGAGCATGGGAGAGTACCCTTGCAAGAAAATGCATATGATAATCTTTGAGAATTTCATCAAAGAGATCGATGACTCGATACAGGTTGAATGCGTTTTTGCGCCGCCAGATGAACACCCTAAGGATCTATGGTGCAAGTGGATCATGAAGCCAAAACAGAGAAAAGCTGATCCTTCAAATGAGAGTTGAGAACTCTTGGACTGATCCTTCTTTACTCCTTTTCGAAGAGTTCCTCCTAGGATTGTGGCCTCGCTGTGAAGGGCCTTTCACACTTAAGTGGGTTGACATGGGACCGCCGCAACTCTCCTCAGATCCCTGCAGCGTTTCAAGAATTACTTCGGTTGGCTTCACAAGCCATAATTATGGGTAAAGTGTATAATGACGTAGTTCAAAATTCCATTGGCTGGGATTTTTTGATTGACCCTGCTGGAGAGTTTAGTCATTTTCATCGTTCATACTTGAGTTGCGCAAACGCAAGCTTGCTGGGGCGCCTCACTTTCATGATCATGACCCAAGGAGCCATGGGGAAACTTTTGACAGCTGAGAGAACCAAAAAAGGTAAGAAGAAGTTTGATTTCTAAAAGTCATTGAAGGGGATCTATGTGCTTGATGGTTATAAGAAACTCCTTTCGAAATCTAAGGATGTGACACTCTGGGAAAGCGTCAAGTCCATAATGGAATGGGACTATGAGACGAAGATGCCGCCAGGTGGAATGAATCAGCGTTCCATGCAGATGGCTTTAATCGAACAACTCATTCATCAGAGGTGGAT
>JAHPYV010000207.1 GCA_019058495.1 Promethearchaeati archaeon | reverse complement strand
AACTGTATTATGTGCAGTACCTATAAAAACCCCGCTATTTTAGGCATTTCCCCCCCACCTCCCGGAGTTGTTTAGGGCCTGTCCGGGAGGCTAACCTTTTATCTTGAAGCTCTGCCTAGAATTTACGTCAGGGTCCATCTTCCAGGGCGAGGGGTTTGAAGAGTCATGGACATGGATGTCTTGGGTTCCGGGGCAGTAGTTGGCCTTATTGCGGGGGCTATCTCCGGAAGTGGGTACGGCGCGTTCATGCTCTTTTTTGTTTTTGCTGGGGGGCTGTCAATGCCAGCTGCTGAGACGCTGTTCCCGCCGCCCCCGGTTGCTCCCAAAGTTGGGGCGCCGTTGCCAGTGATTTGTTTACTGTTGGGGCTTTGCATCGGAGTCTTACTCGGCTCGGTCTTCTCCTATTTTCATCAATCCACCGACGATCATGTTCCAATAAGACATGGGTTCAAGTATGGTGTCGTCCTTGCCGTGCTCTACACAGCAATCGGAGTGCAGGTAGTGCCATGGTACCTGAATCTGTTTCACCTAGCCATCTTCTATGCCTCCACACTGGTTATGCCCACCCTTTTGTTCGGTCTATTTCTAGTCTGGATCTGGAACTGGAATTGGCAGCTCTGATTATCGGGTTACCGAGGAACTAGGTACCACCCAAGCCTATCTTTCTTACAGGATTCGAAGGTAGAAGCCCTGTGATCACTCATTTGGACCGTCTGCAAAAGCGCAAGGAGGAAGGGGATCCAAGAAACCCTTCTGCAGGGCTTCAAGAGTGATCGATAGGGGAGCGCTTCGGACGTGCCTGGCCAGGCTGATTGGATGCATGCCCAGGTGTTGGACTGTCTCTTCTCTTCGTGCTGCTCCTCCTCCATATCATCACTTCGCGTGACAAGTCTAGGTCTCGACCGAAGCGACTCGGCGTGGTCCCAGGGCACAAGTGGTTTTCTCCTCCGATGCAAAGTTATTCTCGGAAAGATTGTAGGAGGCAATCTAAATCATCATTTGTATTACATTGCCCCCATTCAATGGCATTGCCATTTATGGGATTGTGATACCATAATTAGTATAGCTTGCTAGGTAGCCGGGAATATCGCTCTGACTAATAAAATAGGGGGTTGTTTATGCAAACCGACTCCTATGATAATGTGGGAGTCGAGAGCGAGATAGGATTTCCAAGCTGGCGGAGCGCGGACATACCTTTTGGTGCGGAAAGGATGTGGCTTGTGGCGTGGTTTTCAGCTGCGGAACATGGATCAACCAACCCAGTCTGGCCGGGATGTGGGGATTGGTGGACTTTGCATGTTACACTATGCATTATGGCTGCCCGTCTTCATTTGTGCTCCTTCATCTTCTTGGTAACGAGCTTTATGATTCCTTCAGACCATCCAAGAGCATCATTGGGAGAGGCAAAGTGAAAGATAGTAGCGACCTGCTTTCATTAGGCTCGTTGCGTCTTTGAACTCTTCTTCTCCTGGGTTAGCCACCTCATGGCCTCACCCTTAGGGTCCTTTTTCGTATATTACCCTCCCTGTTTTCAGTGCATGTCTGATGAATCCGCTGATAGGAATGGCCTTTTCGAGTTCTTCCTTTGTGTAGGCAAGGATATCGCAGTCAACTTCTCTGTCTGACTCGTCATAAATCTTTTTCATCCATTCTTTTCCGCTCTTAGCTGGAGGCATGACTGCTATGACATCCAGGTCACTGTTGCTTGTGACTCTCTTCTGGGCGTAGGAACCGAATAGTATTATCTTCAGTGCGCCCATGCTTATCAGAAGCTTTTTGACTTTCTCAAGTTCTTTCTCCAGTTTGTTCTTTCGCGTCTCTTTTCGAGAGCGGATTTCCTGGAGTGTCAACTTCATTGCCATCCCTCGTTCAACAATCTCAACGAACACTTATCAACTTTTGCTCAGAGCTGTATGGCGCCTTCAGTAGACGGCGTCTATTATTGAGCTCTCGATCATCGTCAGTTCCGCCTTCACTTTTTTGGAGGAGCTGGTCTAAACATATGCTTAAATACGGGAATCAGTCATACTCGGCTGCAATTTAAGAGAAAGTGCGGGCAGAGCTTTCTGTGAGAAGAAGCCTAGTCTATCCGTTTGTAGTGCTCTCGATACTCCTGGTTCTTGTAGCATCCACTACTCCTGCTGTCGCCGCGGACTACACAAAGGTTGGCGTCAAAGTAGGGGACACCGCAACGTACAGGACAGCCATGTCGAGCTCGACCGTCAACAAAACAGTCTTTCTCATATATGGGATTGTTGGAACCTCCTTTTACATCAACTATACGTATTTCCTCCCAAACGGAACAGTGTTTAACCAAGGTCAACTTGTCGGTGACACCGTGACTGGGGGCATGTTGGATGTCTTGGTGGCGAAGAATTTGACGACCAATGACTCGATCTATTCTGGCTCACCGATAAAGATCAATGACTCGAGCGTATTGACCTTCGCTGGTGTATCTAGAATCATCAACCATGCGAGGATTCTCGATGGATTGTATGAATTCTGGTGGGATAAGGACACAGGTCTCATCGTCAAAATGAACTTCGGGTCCACTCCTTGGCTTAACATAACTATGATTTCAACGACAGCTTGGTTTCCTATGGCTCGTCCGGGCTTGTTCGATAATCCTTTGATGTTGCCACTTCTGGTTATGAGCGCTCTTGTAGTTGTGCTTCTTGTAGCAATAGCTGTTGTGGCTAGACGCAAGAGGCGTAGGTGAAGCGGGTGCGCAATGCGCGCTCGAGGACTCTTTTTTTGGAATGCTGTTAGCTTGCTATGAGGTGCCCTAACTAGGGCACAGAAACGCAGTGCTTGGGTGGGGTAGTCTGAAGGTTTACACGGGAAGGCGTGGAACTTCGTGAGTTAGGCGGATGGGTTTGTATTGTATTCGGGTTCTCAACCCATCTTTGAAGGTAACACTCTTCTGCGTTGCTCATTTCAGCGATAGGAACAGCCATTAGAGGAATTCTTTAACTAAGGAATGATAGTATAGTTGCCAGTGTGAAATGCCTCATCGATAACACATGTGCTGGCACTGTTTTCGAAACTACTGGATGAAATGGTTGTTGATTGCCGTGGGCAAGATCGTGGTCGCCGATTCATCATTTCTAATCAACATTCACATCATGAAATGGATCACGCTGTTGTGCAGAGTTTACGATAAAGTTTTCGTTACTCCCACAGTAGCAAGAGAATGCATTAAGATCAAAGGTACATTGGATCGATTACCCTGCATTGAATCGATCGAGTTGACCAGAGAGGAAGAGAAAAAGGTCAGCGAGCTTCTCTCGATTATGGCAAAGAAGTTTCCTGGTGAACATAGAGGTGAGATTGAGTGCCTAGCCGCTTCTGTTCTGCGGGGAGTCCCATTGCTGATATCTGACAACTTCGCACCCTGGTACCTCCAGTCTCAAGACTCTGCCCTTGCGAAAGTGAGGATTGTACGAGGATACTATTTCGTCGCTGAAGCATTGGAGATGAGTGTTCTGACTGCAAGAAGCAAACGTGACGCGGAAACCATTATTAGGAAGCTGAGCGGAGTATATCCTCGTGAAGCAATTGACCGAATAAGGAAAACACTACTTGGAAGCCTTGAGGGGGAATTTAAGTAAATGAGGCTTTCCGATGAATTACTTAATGAGAACATTGAGCACTTTGAGGAATGGGAACGTGCAGCTCGCGAGGAAAGAAGAAGAAGCGTCGACTGGAAGAGAGTAAGGAAAACTTGCACCCCTGAGCAGGTTAAGGGCATCGAACTTTTTGTTGAGTATCGCCTTTATGAAGCTGCGGCTAGTATTGCAAGAATGGATCTGTACGACTTCATCAGGCTCCTTGAGAGACTTGGGATCGCAAGGGGATAGCAAGCGAAACAAAGCGATGCGTGAGCATACGGCGTTTCTAGTGATACGGCTAGGGAGAGCAAACTTGGTCTTGGCGCGGCATCAAGTGTGACCCGTTTATGCTTGTTACTATTATCATTGCTGCGAATCAAGCGGGTAGCAGCGCATCCAATAGAAGATTAGGTTTCTGATCGTGCGGCCCGCAAGGTCTCGGAGAACCGTCCATGTTACTGAAATGTTCAATAGATATGTTACACTCTTAGGTTGGCCTCTTGTAGCTCGTATCTGCGCTTCTATTGTCGGTATTCCCGTTCGGAAGGCTTCTGGTGGTCTTCTGGCGGAAGAAGCTCTACTTTCATGGGTTCTGGGGATTGAAGTGGCACCGACCCCGCAAAACTTAAGAAGAACGCGATGTCAGTTAGTGCTCATGAGGACGAGGAAAGCACGGAGATTTCCCGAGTCTTACGCCACACCGGGAGGCGTTTTCACGCCGGTTGTGATGGGCATAAGGCCCGTTTCTACGCGCTCATAATCATATGTGCTGGGCTGTTAGTCGTCTTCCTGTTGCTCTTCTTCTATCATTACTTCACGTGACCAGTATCGCGCTCACCGCTGGCAACCAGTTACGGTTGCAGAGCAAGAGTGTTTTTCGCTTTCTAAGTGGGCTATTCTTAGCAAGTTGTCGGAGGTAATCAAAATCATGTTTTGTATTACATCGCCCCCGTTGAGTGGCATTTCTATTTATGGGATTGTGATGCCATAATTAGTGCGTCCTGCTAGGTAGCGGACAATATCGCCGTGGCTAATAAAATAGGGGGCTGTTTATGCAAACCAAGTCCTATGGTAACGTGGGAGCCCGAGGGTGAGAT
>JAHPYV010000206.1 GCA_019058495.1 Promethearchaeati archaeon | reverse complement strand
ATGTTATGTGGCGCGCTTAATCTATACAGCGACTCCTTCAGTAAACGCTCGGACGCGAATCGTATAGCTTGTGACCTGAACTGTACATATGCCGACAGAAACGGTATATATGGCTCAATGAACCACTAGTTACGTTTGTAATCAAATCGACCTTGCGCCTCAGGCACGACGGTATGCATCACTTTTGCGGAGGTGATCTCATGTTTCTCCCGCCTTTACCTCGTCTGCGGAGTCAACTTGGTTTACTCGTCTCTTCAGGTAGACGCGACTCGGCGTACATGAGGTTCATGCTTCTTGGCTTGCTCCTCAACCGACCCTACAGCAAAGTTGAAGCCATGAAAAGTCTGAGCGTCACTAGGGCCTACTTGGACAGGGTTCTCAAGGACTGGAGTGAACTCGGGCTGGTTGACGTTCGTGACGCATCCATAATGTTCAAGCCTGCAATGACGATATACTTGAAGCTCAGACCCATAATAAAGGTCATAAAGTTCACAGGCGAGGTTAATGATGTGGGCGATCCAGATAGAATAGTCAACCTCTCCTCGCTCCTTATGAGCCAACCGAAAACAAGAATACTCGAAGCTCTAACAACCATCCCTGAAGGGATGACGCTAGGGGAACTACTTACAAAACTCACTGAGCAACAAGGACAAAGCGGACACGAGAAGAAGACCACTGATGGCAGCACATGTCTAGGCAGTGCAGAAGAAAAGTCCTCCTCCTATCGTCGTACGCTGTACAGACACCTGAGTGGTCTTGTGGAATCTGGACTTGTCGTAGTTTCAAAGTTGGGGAAAAACTGGGTCGGAAGAGAGAGCAACAGTAGCTCTGGCTTTCCGATTGGCAAGAGCTCTTTCCTATTGAAGTTGAGCTTTAAATCGATGGAGTTTAGACTGGATCCTCATACGTATGGACCGGAGGAGGGCAGCAGGAGGGTGACGAACTGATGGTCAAGATCGTCTTCATGGGTCCCGCAGGCAGTGGAAAAACAAGTATCAGACGAGTTTTCTTTAAAGGCGAAGATGCCAAGGATGTTCTCGAAAATCCTTCGGAGCCGACTTACTGGGAGGAGGAGAAGTTTGAGCACATAGACTTCTTCTTCAGGGTTGTCGACCTCGGTGGACAGGAGGGTTACGCTGATGAATGGCATGGTAAGCTTGAGCAGATGGTCTTCGGGTCAACGGATGCTTTGGTGTTCGTCGTCGACGCATCGGACAGGAAAGCAATCGTTAAAGCCAGGGATTATTTGAGAAGGGTAATAAGCTCAGCCTTGAAGTATTCTGATCCGAGAAATTTGAAGGTGTACGTTCTTCTGCATAAGGTGGACCTGCTCCGAGAGGAGGAGCAGAGGAGACTCGTTACATCGTATTTGAGGAGCGAACTCACTAACGTTGTGAAGAGCGCGGACGTTGCCGAGCGGGGGACCAGCGCTTCTGCAATGCTGAGAGGAGTCTACGAGACGAGTATCTGTGACGGGAGCGCGAACACGACCATGCGTGTCGTGTTTAACGACGTGATGCCAGCATACGACAAATACAAACAGATCCTGTCAAAGGTTGTCATGGAGGAGAAGGAGACTATAGAAGCGATCCAGCTTATCGCTCAAGGCTCAGGTCTGATAGTGGCAGAAGCAATTCAACCAGATTCCAATGCAAAGACGAGACCAACAGGTGCAATGGCTAACGGATCTACAAGACATATCGGCGCGGGCATTATGGGCGGTCTGACCTCCCTAGTTGCAAATCTAGAAGAGACTGCTGGCGGTATCAACGGCAGTGCGATCGATTATAGCGTCCTGAGGCTGAAGAGTGGAAGGTTCGCTCTAATCAAGGACTTAAGCAAGAGGTACTACGTTGTGGCTGTATCAAGGAAAGGGACTAGCGAGCATGTCTTCCTAACGAAGATGGAGACGCTGCTCATGATGATGAAAGACTTGAATATACTACTTCAATCGTGAGCAAAGACACTACATACTTCTCGAGATCTTTCCTTAAGAATTCTTGGTCATTTTAGAAACAGCATTCCTAATGTGATGGCTGAATCCGCTAGTTACATGCCACCGAGGTGTTTGGTGGCACACGCAACACATAGCTAACCACTACCCATGCGGACTTCCAAAAATCAGACACCAACGACACGCAATGAAGCACGGAATTCAGCAGAAAAGAGGACTCGACTACACCGTAGGAACCTCGGTGCGCGTCACAAGGCTCCAAATATCTTGTTTCTAACTTCCTCACTCAAACTTAAGCGGGCTCTCCTCAACTTCGAAGCAAGCTCCTCCATCGCCTTTATGCCATCTATGCAATCAATCTTGGTCGCCTTGTAGCCCTCGTGCTTAACCTTGTTGTCAATGGATGAAACGTGTTTTCTCGCCTCAGACAGGTATTTGGTCGGGCCAACATCATACTTCACGCAAATCTCGATTATGTTCGCAGTGTTTATCCGAGGGATCGTCGCAGGTATCCCGAGCTTGTCCTTAATTAGCAGCTCCAGAGCTGTGTTAAGGCTACCCATACATGAAGGATAATCTCCATCCTTGAAAAACGTAGCCGCCTCCTTCATCTTCTCTTCGCCACTCTGAAAGAACTTCTGGTCTTCAACCAAGGCACTAAGTTTCTCCTCAAATCCAATGAACTCCAGAATTGAGTTGAGAAGATCGTCCGCATCCTTCGCTGTGTATCGATGATTCCAATTCTTCCACGACTCACTAAGAAATACGCCGTGGTCGGGAAGAAGCCTCATTGAGACTGCAACAATGTTCTCAAGTCTTGAATACAAAATCGGGTCGTAATCACGTGAGACGCTCGTTCCGTAGTGAACCTTATCAGCCAAGTCCCGTTTCAACGAAACGATAAGCTCTCGCAGCGTAGAAAGATTCATAACCAAAAACTTGCGCGACCATATTCTTAAGTATATTGGAGACCACGCAGAACTCACGAGAAAAGTGAAGCATGACACTAAGACGCAAGAAACGAATCAACAGCAGCAGGTCAGAAGAGGCGGATTACACGCGAATCCACGACCGTAAACCATAGCGGGAGGACATTAAATACCAAACAAGAAAACGCGCGGATTACGCGAATCGAAAGCACTCAAAGAGTCTGATAACGCAGCTTTTTGCAACCAGGGTTTATCATCAAAAAGAATCTTATGACTTGAGTGGCCTTCTCTTTTCATGGTGGTCAAAGCCTGAACGTGTCAAGACACGATTAGTAAACTTGGTTAATGGCGTTAGTGCTTTGATTGCTCCTCTCGCGTTCTAGATACTCATTACATATGACGTGATCAAGGAATGCGCAAAGCAAGGTATCCTAAATATCGGCAAATAATCAAGGAAGAGAACAAGAGGGCACTTGGACTCTAAGGATTTGCTGTGCGAGTGAGTGCATTTGCGAAGCCGATGATTCCAAGCGGCGAGGTTGAGCGTCTCAAGCGTGAGAAGAACTAGCCTATTCTTGGCCTCCTCCCGCTATTTAGCGAGACGCTTTTTCCTAGCAAGCTTGACATTGCTGATATTGCGTAGAGTTGTTTCAGACCCAATTCTGTTTCCTACACTCCTGAAGATTCTCAAGGCCTTCTCATAGTACTCGAGAGCCTCCTCGAACTTCCCTATCTCAAAATGAACATTGCCAATGTTTGCCAGAACATAGGCGATGTCCGCTTTTCTTCCCAGTTCTGTCTCGATGTCTAAAGCCCTCTTGAAGCAATCCAAAGCCTTTACGGTATCTTTTCTTCGTAGGTGGTTAGCGCCAATGTTCATGAGATTTGTTGCAAACTCTTCCTTGACTCCCAACTTTTCACTTGCTTCTAAAGCTTTCATGAGATATTCTAACGCCGCTTCAGTATCTCCCTTCCACGAATAGGCAAGCCCGATACTTCCCAGAACCCGCATTGTGCCATACTTGCTCCCTATCTGCTCAAAAAGCTCCATAGACCTTGTCAAAGATTCCATCGTCTTGTCGAACTCCCCTTTCATAGCATACATGTCACCTGTGTCCCGAAGGTTCGCAGCAATCATCTCTTTGTTTCCCATCTCTTCATTCAATTTCATTGACTTGGTGAAGTAATCCAGTGCCTTGTCGACATCCCCTCTTGCTCTATAAACCGCCCCCAAGTTTCCAAGATCGTCCGCTATCCCCTGTTTGATTCCAAGTTTCTCATTCACTTTCAGGGATCTTGTAAGGTATTCGAGAGAAAGATCAAAATCGCCTCTTGTCTTGTGAATGATGCCGATATTTGTGTTATTTGTCGCTATCCCTTGCTGGTTTCCAATTTCCTCATTTAACTCAAGCGCCTGTAGATTATACTCGAGAGACCTGGCAAGATCCCCTTTAATTCCATATGCAATTCCCATGGTTGTTAGGTTTTGTGAGATGCCCGTCTTGTTGCCTAGTTCCTTGTTGATTTTCAATGCTCTGCTGGCATATTCAAGTGTCAAATCAAAATCTCCTCTAATATTGTGCACAGTAGCCATATTCGCCAGATTTATAGCGATGCCTTCCCTAGTTCCAGTCTGCTCAGCCTCTTTCAATGCTCTCTCAAAGTAGTCGAGTGCCTTGTCAAGTTCTCCCTTTGCAGCGAAAATCACGCCAATGTCGCCGTCCGCGACTATTTGCCAATCTTGATTCTTCTCTTTCATCGCCTTATCAAGAAGGCGATTCCACGCATGGAATGCTTGTTGGATCTTTCCCCAAGAGAAACACCAAGCTCCAACAAGGTTTAGAGCATAATAGTTGTCCGCTTCGGCTATCAG
>JAHPYV010000205.1 GCA_019058495.1 Promethearchaeati archaeon | reverse complement strand
CTGTTGTGGTTACGGTTGATATGCTGACCACGGGCGTTGATGTTCCACGAATTGAGAATCTCGTTTTTCTCAGACCTGTAAAATCTAGAATACTGTTTGAGCAGATGTTAGGGCGTGGTACCCGCAAATGTGAGGAGATCCATAAAACGCACTTCACGGTTTTCGACTCTTTTGACGGGACTCTGATAGAGTATTTCAAGAATGCAAGCGATTTTCTAGTTGAGCCTCCGGAGAAACCCACGCGCTCAATCCGAGACGTTGTCACTTCAATCTATGGAAACAAAGACAGAGACTACAATATTCGAGTCCTTGTGAAGCGCTTGCAACGGATCGACAAGAATATCTCTGTTGAAGGCCGTGAACTGTTTGCTGCTTTCATCCCCGAAGTAAGTATAGGCAGCTTCGCCACATCGTTACCCGCGCTATTGGACCAGAACTGGGATGGAACGATGAAGATTCTGCGAAACGATGCATTCTTGAAGCTTTGCGAGGACCATCCACGCGCCGAACGCACCTTCATCATTGCCACAGGCGCAGAAGACAAAGTCTCAAGTGAATTCCTGTTCAGGACGACTGATGGGCGAGATTTGAAGCCTGAGGACTATTTGATTGCGTTTGAACACTTTGTAAGGGAGAACCCTGAACACATCGACGCGATTAACATTCTTCTGAACAGACCTAAGACTTTTAGGACAGCTGAGTTACGTGAGCTAAGACTCAAACTTGCTTCCAGGCCTGAGCGGTTCACAGAACAGAACTTACGTCAAGCATATCACCGTGAACTAGCGGATATCATTTCTATGGTTCGCCATGCCGCGTTGAACGAGCCCCTGTTGGACGCCCCTGAACGTGTGGATCGGGCTCTTCTGCATTTTCGAGAGGGCAAGACTTTCACTGTTGAACAAGAGAGGTGGTTGGAGTTGATTCGAGATCATTTAGTTGAGAATCTGGTGGTTGATGAAGTTGATTTTAGGTTGATTCCGTTTAGTCGACATGGTGGGTGGAATAAGGCAAACAAGGTCTTTGATGGGAAGCTGAAGAATTTGCTGGAAGAGATTAATGCGAGGATGACTTCATGAGTGATGTTGTCGGTAAGCTTTGGGGTTTCTGCAACACCCTGAGACATGACGGGATCAACTATGGAGATTACATTGAGCAGCTGACGTATCTTTTATTTTTGAAGTTAGCTGACGAGAAGGGAGTACCCGTACCTGAAGGATGCAGTTGGTCAGCTCTCAGAGCCAAATCTGGGACAGAGCTCCTTGACTATTATATTGAAGTTCTAAGGACTTTGAGCAGACAAAAGGGAATTTTGGGGGATGTGTTTGCCGGATCGCTGAGCAAATTTCGTGAGCCAGTTAATCTCAAGAAGCTCATAGGGCTAATAGATGAGACTGAATGGACTGTTCTAGATGTTGATCTGAAAGCTCAAGCGTACGAAGGTTTACTGCAGAAATACGCCGCTGAGCAGAAAGGTGCAGGTCAATACTTCACGCCTAGAGAGGCTATCCGTTGTGTCGTTCGTTGCATGAAGCCCGACATTCGTGAGAGCCCTGAGTTTTCGATTCATGACCCCGCCTGCGGGACAGCTGGTTTTCTAATCGGAGCCTACGAGTGGATGATGAAACAGACTCATGAAGGTGCAGACCTTAGACGAGAGGACAGAGAGCGATTGCAAAGGCGAACCTTCTCTGGCGTTGAAATCGTTCAAGATACTCGACGTCTAGCCTTAATGAACCTCTATTTGCATGAAATAGAAGCAGCGATACACTATGGCGATGCCCTTGGCGAGGGCCCCCATATGACTAAGCAGTATGATTGTATCATGACCAACCCGCCATTTGGTACCAAGGGTGCCGGTGAAGCCCCATTGCGTGAGGATTTCACAGTCAAGACATCTAACAAGCAACTTAATTTCGTTCAGCATTTGATGACAGTCCTGAAGCCTGGGGGTAGAGCAGCGATTGTTTTGCCCGACAATGTCTTGTTTGAGGAGCATTCAGGTCGTGAGGTTCGTAAGCTTCTGCTGACTGATTGCGAATTACATACCATACTAAGGCTGCCCATTGGAACGTTTACGCCCTACTCACCTGGAGTGAAAGCTAACATATTGTTTTTCAGGAAAGGATTGCCAACACAGGAAGTCTGGGTCTACGACCTTAGGACTAATGTGGAAAAAATTACTAAAGGTCACCCCTTGACTGATGATTATTTCAAGGATTTTGAAGCGTGTTACAACGCGAAGCCAAGAGTAGAAACGAACCGTTTTAGGTCCTACACTAGGAAATACATTGAAGAAGAAAGAGACTACGACCTAGACATTACTTGGCTCATCGATACGACTCGAGAGGACTCTGATAATCTGCCAGATCCGCAAGATCTTGTAAGTGATGCTTTGACAAATCTTCAAACAGCGCTAGACGCACTTAATGAGCTTGCAGGAAAGCTGGGCAACAATTCTGAAAGGGTGACTTCAGCTGTTGAATGAGGAGCTGTTTGAGCTTCCTGTTGGGTGGGCATGGGTAAAACTTGGTGAAGTGGGAACCATTATTGGTGGTGGCACTCCGAGAAGAAACAGTCCTGAGTATTTCGAGAATGGTACAATACCTTGGGCTACACCCACTGATATCGATCAAAAAGAGATTCTAACTATTTTCAGCACCGCAGAGAAGATAACTGAAAAGGCTGTCAGAGAAAGCTCTGCGAAAGTCTTGCCAGCGGGTGCTGTACTTTTTTCATCTCGTGCAAGCATCGGAAAAATCGCAATTGCAGGGACTCAGCTTGCCACTAACCAAGGTTTTGCAAATATTATTCCAAGCTCAGTTCTGGACTCAAAGTACCTGGCTTATGGACTTCGGCGTTTCACAAAGGATATTGAACGTTTGGGAAGTGGAACGACGTATGTGGAGGTTGCAAAATCTTCTCTGAAAGAATTTCACTTTCCTCTGGCTCCTTTGAGTGAGCAGAGGCGTATTGTTGCTAAGGTTGAAGCGTTGTTTGCCGAGAACAAAACTGCGCTGGAGGCTCTTGACAAAGAGCCGGTTTTGCTTCGAAGGTTCCGACGGTCTGTTTTGGCTAAAGCGTTCAGAGGAGAACTGACTCAATTCGACCCTAAGGATGAACCAGCTCAAAAACTACTCGAGAGAATGGGCATAAACGAAGAAAAGTCAAAAAATAGGCATCAAATGGGCAATGAGCGATTACCTAGCGGTTGGGCTTTAATCAAATTAAGCGATATATGTTCAACCTCCAGTGGAGGAACTCCTCTTAGATCGAAGGTGGAATACTATGGGGGCGATACTCCATGGATAAAGTCAGGAGAACTTGAAGATGACGTGATATTGAGCAGTGAGGAGAAAATTTCAAAAGAGGGATTGGAGAACTCTAGCGCGAAAATCTACCCAAAAGGAACTGTGGTCGTTGCTCTATATGGAGCCACTGTCGGCAAGACAGGTATTCTGGGTATAGATGCTGCGACGAACCAAGCTGTTTGTGCAATCTTCAATGACGAGCATACTCTTGAAAAGAAATATCTTTTTTACTTCTTAAGATCCAAACGTGAGGATTTCCTAAAGATATCCTTTGGTGGAGCTCAACCAAACATCAGCCAAGGAGTAATAAGGGACACAGCAATCCCTTTGGCTCCTTTGAGCGAACAGAGGCGTATTGTCACAAGGATTGAGGAGCTATTTGGTTTGGCTAACTCTATTGAGAATGCTACAAATAAAGCCAAAGAACGAGTAGAAAGGATTAACCAGGCTATTCTGGCTAAGGCCTTCAGAGGAGAATTGGTTCCTCAAGATCCAGACGACGAGTCAGCGTCGATTCTTCTGCAACGGATAAAGCGTGCACAAGATGTGGCTTAGTTGGCGACCGTGGAGCCATCCGTGGAACGCTTATAATTGAGGAGCGCGCATGTAAGTAGAGACTACGCAGTCATTATTTTTAGTGAAGAGTAACGACTACCCGACCCGCATGGCGACTTACATTGTAGAGGGCGTCAATTCTTCTGATTGGAGAAGATTCCGAGGACGGATGATTGCACCCAACAATTAGGTAATTCAGGTCTTGTTGTTGGGATCAATAGGCATACTTGTCAGGATTGAAAAAAGTAGGCGTGAAAGGAAGTTCTTTGGTGAAAAGATTAACTGCTTTACAGAAGGCGGCTTTTTACATGGGGAAAAGTCAGTGACCTACAAACATGCTGGGGTCTGTTGGATATACGTCGCAAACTAAACAAGAATAAGCATGTGGGTTGACGGCAATGGGCCAAAGAATCCTTCAAGGATTTCCGCAGTCGAAAATTTCCGCGCTGAAACTTCTGCAGTTGGAATCTTGTTAGAAGCTTAGGAATGCACGTCGCCAATGGCGTCCTTGTACTTTTCCTTCAGAATATCGTTAACAGCGCCTTTTAGAAGATTAGTAACGAGGTCTACGCTAAGACCGGTGGGAATGTCAAAGAATGTTTCTTCCATATCCTTCCTCAATTCATCTTTGAACTTGCGATCAAATGTACGATTGAACATGTAATCAAACATCCTCATGGCAGCATCTTTTTTGAGTACTCTTCTGGCGTTTGCCATTTCCACTATGAAACTGAGATACGTCCTTTCATACAGCTCAATTGAAGTCTCTATGCCTGCACGCCAGATTCTCTTCGCAAACACCCTCCACTCCTGATCGTCATCCCGCCACCCGAGTTCCCGCACTTCTTTATCGAAGACATGCTTGGCCTCTCTTATTCTTGACATCTCTCTCTCA
>JAHPYV010000204.1 GCA_019058495.1 Promethearchaeati archaeon | reverse complement strand
GATGGCTCTGGCTCTATTCACTCTGTACTCTCAGGGTGCCGCTCTTTCACCGCGCGCTGCATTTGCATTACCCACGAAATGTCATGGACTCTTCTCTTGAGTAAATACATTCTTCAACTCTCAAGAAATCGATCTGAAGAACTCGGGTAATTGGAATGTTGCCTCATACTCCTTATTCTTGATGGGACAAGTGAGAATCATCGTAAACGTTCTTGATTCAGCCGTACCCCTTGGTTGAAAGGGATTAGACTAGTTCATCATAAAAGTCGTTGCCACAACTAATCTATACGTGTGCTTACCTGCACATACTGGACAGTGAGGTATCGTTACCTTATTGTTAATGATCCACCCACCCCTAGAGTATGTTCATCAAAACTGTCATCGACCCTTTCAAAACTTCACAAATCATAATACGCACACGCCAGTTAATAACTTCGCCTTCCCTTACTTACTAGTCGGTAAGAAAATGGAAATCCTAATCTATTAGCTATCCACCATTACAGAAAGGAGTACTATGTTGGGTGTGCCACCCAACATTCCGGTGGCATTCCTAGCAGCCGCCAGACTTCGCGAGCTTGGTTTTGAGGCGCTCAACCTCTGCTGCGGGAATGTATCGCCATCTGCCGCCCTGCACGAACCGGACAATCCCTGAGCTAACCCATCGGGCAACCGCTCCATAAGGGACGTGAAGCAACCCAGCGACTTGCCTGACGCTTATGAACCTCGAACGCTCGCTCCGAGCCTCCACAATCAGCTCCAGCCACCGAACGACCTTCCAAGAGTGATGCGCAATGCGGGCGTCGAGAAGAGCCATTATGCCCGACCTGCGGATGCACGCAGCCAGCGTCTTCCTGCCCCTCCGCTTCTTGATCCTCACGCTGCTAGGAGCGAGAGACTCGACGAACCTCCGCACGTAGTCAACGAGGTACAGGTCGTTGTCTTGTTGGAAGCACCAGGTTGACACTATGACTTCCCCGAAGAAATACCTCTTCCCAACCTCGACGCCGCAGTACCCGTCACCGTCCAGAAGCCCGGCGAGGAATGGGGCGCCTCCCTCGACCGTGAAGAGCGCGTTCTCTCTGAAGAACTTCTCCCTCAACTCCTCCGAGCGGTTGAGAGCATCCTTGCCGGGGAGGAAGTTAAAGAGATGCATCGAATACGCCTCGACAGTCAGCATGTTCTTCCTCCTGTCCGTGTAGATGCGCGGGTTCAAGCCAGCCCTACTGAGCAGCTCAGCCACCCTGCTCGCGAGCTCTCCCTCGTTGCCCTGAAGAAGGAACCTCACACGATACCTACCCTGCTTCTTCGAGAGGTCGGAGCAACCGTCGGTGAGAAACAACCCGCGCAGGTAGCTCCACTCCGCCTGGGAGAGGGCGTCAACCCGAAGAGGAACCGGCTGCCCTCCGCTGCGACAACGCTTTGAAGCACCGTCGCAGATAACAGATAGATCAAAGCTGTTATCGATATTCATTTAAATCACCGAGCGTCCACCGAGGTGATTTAACCTTGGACGGAAGGCCATCGCAGCCTGAGCCCGACCCGAGCGACCACAGGGAGCGAGGGGAAAAGGACAAAGTAAGCGAACGTGGAGCCTCCTCCGAACGTTCGCCACTTGCCCTTTTAGGGCGAAGGCGCCAGGGAGCCGAACCAAAACACGTATCAAAGACACCAAGAAAACGTGCAAGACAGGAGGATAAGAAACCCCCGAAAATGCAAACAAATGCAAGACAAGGACCAGAACGCAGAACTACGAAACCATACGACGAAAGACCGCTAATGGCACGAGAGCCAGCGCCACAACTTGCAAAAGCACACAAGAAAACTTATTTTACAGAGCACGGATCACAGCAAAAGAAGGAGCCCAAAAAATGCCCCAACAAAACCGTATAAGGACAAAGACGGACAACGCAAATTACGCGAACCAAAAAGCCATAACCAACCCGAAAATGCAAAACCAAACCAAGAAAATGCTCATCATCGGAAACCAGCCCGACTCAGCAGTCGCCCTGGGTGACTCGCTCCCGAGAGGAGGACTCCAAGTTCAGACGTTTTCACAGGAACTACAATTTAGATTACGAAAGTTAGTACCATCAGAGAGAGCTTCGGTTAAGAACTCCATAGACTTCGGGGCCAGTGGTGCATATGACCCTGCTATTCTTGTGAAGATAATCGAACTGCTTTTCTCGGAAGATGAAGTGCATGCGGTAGTCGTCTCAGGGGTGGGCGAAATGGCTCCCATAGAGCATGAGTCACTTGTATGGGAGGTTGCTTTAGCATCAAAGACATACGAGGAAAGTCTCAAGTATGGTAAACCGATCGTATTCTTCACACCTCTCACGAAGCTGAGCAGCACTTCTGTTGAACAAATAATCGACAAAGGTATCCCAATTTGCCACACCATCTCTGAGGCTGTGACTGCATTAAGCAGCCTTAACAAGCGCTGGTCGTACGTGCAAACTCACAGTGAAACCAACAAGAATTGACACTCTGAAAAGGTTAGCTATGATGATCGAGAAACTGAATTTCTCAGCATACTCCATTGTCGTCAGCGGAATTCCTGGCAAAGACAATAACAAGATGAGAGTTCTTCTCATCAAAGGAGGACTTACGATTGGAAGTAAGCTTAAAGCCTCTCTCACATGCTTCGCTGAACTAGCAAGAGAGAACAATTCTCTCAGGCCCAGCAGATTCTGGATTGAGGACAAAGAACGAAGGTACTTCCAACCTAAGGAATTCATCAGACTACTAAGAGACTGCATACAGGTATGCGTACCGAAAAATTCCACTCAACCTTTCTTGAAGAATCTCACTTCTTTTCTCAGAACATTCCAGGTGTCTCCAAAGAAGGTTTCTGAATGTGGTCTATGCGACTTCTGCCTAGTTGATGGCTACGTTACGATCGTTGATCAGAACAGCAAGTACACGCTTGAAGGATCGACTCTCTGCCGAGACTGCGCAACTTCGGAAGTTTTGAAGGAGATAGAATCTGGTGGTGACCAGAAGGTCACGAAAGCCACCAAGAAACAAGTAGGGCAAATCCTGAATACTGTGAAACGTGTTGACAAGGCAATCAGATTCGCATTCTACAAGAAGGATTTGATTTCCCACCCCGAGTTGACGCTTTTCGACAGAATCCCGGCGGAGCCTGCCAAACCAACTATGCCTCTCAACAAAGTCGATGTCCCACCTGAATTAAGAGAGGCTCTCTTAAGCGAAGGTGTTAATTTCCTGCTCCCAGTGCAGGAGTTAGCAATCAAAGCCGGGCTTCTCAAAGGTGCAAACCTATTGATCGTCTCTGCGACTTCAAGCGGAAAGACCCTGATAGGAGAACTTGCAGGCGTTGTCCGAGCGCTCAGGGGAGAGAAGATAGTATACTTAGCGCCGTTAGTGGCGCTAGCGAATCAGAAGTATGAGGAGTTCAGGACGCGATACTCGAGAATAGGACTTAGAACAGCCATCAAAGTCGGAATGAGCAGAATTGATGTCGGAGACGAGGAACTTGTGGTAGTTGATGGGGATGTCAAAGCCGCCAATATCGTTAGCGCGACATATGAAGGACTCGACGTAATGTTGAGATCGGGCAGGGGAGGCGAAATTGGGCAAGTAGGTGTCGTAATCATCGACGAGATTCAGATGATAGGCGACGAGGAACGTGGGCCAGAACTTGATGGTCTTATAACCAGATTCAAGAAACTCTTCCCGAGATGCCAGTTCATCTGCTTATCGGCTACAGTAGGCAACCCTGAAGAACTTGCAGAGGAACTCAAATTGACTCCTGTAGTCTACCCAGGAAGACCAGTTCCCCTTGAAAGGCACCTGATTATCTGCTTCTCCGAAGGAGACAAGCTTCAAGCATTAGTTCAACTCACCAGAAATGAGAAGAGGGTCATGAGTTCCACTGGTTTCCATGGCCAAACAATAGTCTTCACAAATGCTCGGCGGAGAACACATCAGCTTTCAGCGTTCTTGGAGGACAACGGGTTGAAGGCAACACCTTACCATGCTGGGATGACTTATAAGATGAGGAAGAGCATCGAGCTAGCATTCGTGAAAGGAGGATATGATGTGGTTATCACAACGTATGCTCTAGGCGCGGGCTTCAATGCTCCTGCGAGTCAAGTTGTTTTTGAGTCGCCCAGCATGGGAAATAGGTACCTGACGAACAGTGAGTTCGAACAGATGATGGGTCGAGCAGGCAGACTCGGAATGCATGATAGAGGAAAAATAGTTGTCCTCGCTGAGCAAGGTCGAGTGTACCACGGTGAAAGAGAAGAAACTGAAGACAAAATCGCTCTAGAGCTTCTTGAAGGACAACCAGAAGAAGTTGAACCAGAGCACGATGAGGATCAATGCTCAGCGCAGCTTCTAAGCAGTATTTCAACTTTTGATTTGACAGGGATAACTGTACGTGAACTCGAAGGAATGTACAACTTGATGCTCGGCAGAGCGGCACCCTTCGCTGAAACTCTAACAGAGCTGGTTGAAAAGGGATTCGCACAGATGAAGGAAGAGAAGGGTAGAGAAAATAGCATCGGCTTAGCGACTAATCTTGGCAGGGCAACAGCGATTTCATTTTTCACCCCAAATGAGGCGCTCCTTGTGAAGGAAAACGCTGAGAAACTTGACCCCTTGGCCATATCCTTGAAACTCAATCCACTCCATCAAGTATATATCTCATCAAATCTGCAATCCGAACTGGAGCGCGCATTCAACACACGATTTTCGTCAAACCTCTTCTCTGGCGCAGTTCTCGACGTTATGAGCGTCTCAAAGGGCGGAGGACATAAACTTCTTCCAGGCTGGGTCCTAGATC
>JAHPYV010000203.1 GCA_019058495.1 Promethearchaeati archaeon | reverse complement strand
GGTCTATTTGCCCTCATACTCAGGAAAGACATAACATGGTCGTCAAATCACCAAATTTAAGCTTATGAGGCAAACTGAGTAGAGTACCTCAATAACAGCGAAGTTGAAGATCAGAAACCCGCGATCATATCCCTCCAAGAGGTGTATAACCTGATATGCGATTCATTTCACCGAAATCAAAGATAAATGGTGAGATAGAAGGCGATGCCATAATCCTAGGCAGGTCCATTATTGGAATGAGGGCCTTAATTGGAGAGGGCTGCATAATCGGTCATCCGATAAGAAAAACAGTCAAGAACATCCTCTCAGACTCGAGCTTCAAGAAAGTTGACCTAAGCTTGCTCAATGAGAAAAGCAACGGGTCATCGATTGGCTCAAATGCAATCATTCGTTCCGGCACCATCATCTACGAGAATACTACCATAGCAGACGATGTTGAGACAGGACACCACGTTCTAATAAGAGAAAACTGTAAGATCGGGAAACGATCGCGCATAGGAACAAACTCCGTAGTTGATGGCTCAGTAGAAATCGGGAGCAACGTGAACATTCAGACAGGTGCTTACATTCCACCTGGAACAGTAATTGAAGACGGCGTTTTCTTGGGCCCTTACACAGTAATTACGAATGACCTCTACCCTCCGTCACCTAAGATCACCGGCGTAACAATAAAGAAAGACGCTGCAATAGGAGCAGGGAGCATACTCATAGCTGGCATAACAGTGGGTGAACGCGCAGTGGTAGCCAGCGGCTCAATCGTCACAAAAGACGTGCCGAAGAACAAAGTGGTGAAGGGATGCCCATCAAGAGGCTACATAACGAGGGACGAGTACGACGCTAAACAAGCGAAACATCTCGAAGAATTATGAAACAATAGAACTGAAAAAGAGGAAAAGGAGGGAAGGACAGTCTTTTCTGTTTTCCCCGATCATTTGGGTTTCGCTTCGTGTCTCATTCACGTCGTTGCCTAGCATTTTTTCCGGCGCATTCACATTACGTTTAGGAATGATTCCGTCTTTGCATCTGTGCTGCAACTACTGCAAACCAAGTTCTTCGGCAATGGCTTCCCACATTTCGGACAGAGTTGAGGAGATTCCTCATCTACCGACGCCGGTGCACCTAGTCCATCGTTTGGCTCTGCCCTCGGGTTGCCCCCTACGACTTTCTCAATGAATGGCGGCTTATAGTCCTTCTCTCTGTACACGTACTTCTCAGTACCATCCACCTTAGCCACTGTTGATACGCCTCGAGGGAACCTGAAGAAGTTCCATGCGAATCCAGCCATAGTCCCTGCTGCAGCGGGCCTGACTGGTGGCGGAAGGTCCACGAAGAAGTTCTGAAGTACGTCTGCCCTCTTCTTCGAAACCTTAGGCGGTACCTGCGCCTCCCTCTTCAGTTGTCTGCCTACTCGCAAGTAGTGGAACATCATTTCAAGGGAGCCAAGCCATGATTCTCCTGCATACTTCACTTCTTGCAAATGACTTCTCCTGATTACTGAGACCGATGGAGTATGGAAGTCCTTGCTGAAGTTCGCCTCTATAGCAACGTCTTCATCTAGCTCTGGTATCTTGTACCATAGCTCTCTCCAGTGGTAGTCTGATATTGACCACTCTGGCTTGCCTGTATCTGCGTTGACCCACACTTCGACTCTCTCAAAGTCCTCATGCATGAACCCCTTAAGACTTGGTGTCGCCTCAAAAGGCCAGAAGTACATGTGTCTAAAGACCCAGTAGTGCGAACCCTTGAGCCACTGAGGCTTGTCATAGTCGTTCTTGTAGGGTACAAGGTCCTTGTCCTCGTCATCATAGAAGTACACATTGAAGTTGTCTGCACCAAGCATCTGGACTGTTGACAAAGATGTGAAGATGCTTACGATCAAGAGAAAGATTACAGCATTTGTTGTGTAACTAAGGCTTCGATCGAGGGCTTCTGCAGGACTTGGGCTCTGAACGAGCAGTATCAATGAACTCAGTAGTTGGAACGTGAAGATGAATAGAACTCCCACGATCAGAACTGCAAAGACATAGGCCAATGCTCCTTCCGGATGAGCCTTGATGGCAGTAGGGATCTTACGCCTCCAGATGAATAAATACCCAAGGATAGCGAATATCAGCACTATCTGGAAGACTACTAGCAAACCTGCGTGGGCTGGCGCGGTTCCACTCAATATGTAAGAATACGCGCCGACTATCACTGGAAGGAAGAAGATCGCGCCGAGTACTATAGGTGCGAGCACCAGCGGGTTTAGAACCTTTGAAAGGTACTCCCTCACTGCGAGAGCAAACGGACTCCACATAGGCGTGTATTTGTCGAAGAGTGGCTTTGGATCGTAGAATTCCCCGACTAACTTCCTATCTTCAACACCTCGTGCCTTGTATAATCTCTGGTACACGTTTGCCATTCCCTTCTGGGTGGGTTCGACTAGAACACCACCGACTGAGGCCTGCACCGTCTGGAACCGCTTCTTTCTATCCAAGTATCTATAAGTCACGTACTGGGCCTTGGTTCCCGGAGTTGGCAGCAAGCCAGTCAACGCAGCGCCTTCTTCCACGGTGGACCCTACTGCTTCCTTAAGCCTGAACTCAGGTCTCGTATTCTTGCCGAAGATGAAGTAGTTCGACCAGAGATCCCTGAACACGTGTGCCTCTTTGATTGTCTCCTGAGACGTCTTTGCAGGCATGACATAAATCATGTATTTGCCTAGAACACCCCAGATTGAACCCCAGAGCGCCACGATGATGAATCCCAGACCGTAAGCAATGTAGAATGACTGTAAGGTTACATCCAGCCCAGGTCCCAGAACCCAGTTTGCAATTCCCATCGAGAAGACAGCCAGAACCTCAGAAGAAGGATCCTTTGCAGCCGCGGCTGAGTAGTAAGCAAGCGCCAAAAGGAAGCCGACAGTAAGACCACCGTAAGCGGTCCCCGCAGCATACGCGACAACTATTGTGAGCACCATTACACCCAAGAGAAGGAAGCCGAACGTGACTGGGTTAGTTGCAGTCAGAGTGGCGGCACTAGCTCTACCATAAACCAGAACTGAGCCAAGTAGCCCCGCGATCAGTATTATCAGGGCGAGAGGTCTGTGAAGAAGCTCTTTTATGTCGTTCTTTGCTGAAGAAATCACACCAAATTGAACAAAGAGGCCTCCAATCACACCCGGTATCACCAAGTTAAGTAGAAGCCGCGAAGCGTCTGAGGCAAGCGCAATCGGGTCCGGAGGAAATTCCCCTGGGAGCCAGCCAAATGGATTCCAGTAATAAGGCCACCCCACAATCAGGTACCCAGTCAAAGCTGCGAACGTAATGAGAATACTCGTCGTGAAACTGCCTGAAAGCACCGCCAGTACGAAGATCACTATTGGAATTAGCAGTTGCACAGTGTATGTGAGGTCGGTGTTTACTACAAGGATGTTTGTCTCTCCTGCAAGCATTTCTCCTATTACTCTTGTCCAAGAGAGAAGCGGATAAAGGAAAGCTACTAGAACTAGTATGAAATCTCTCCGTTCGATGATTCCAAAGATCTTCTTGGGCGCTTTTCCTAATTGCTCTAATTCTATCTCCATTTTCTTGGCGGTCATTTGACGATCGACCACACTATTCTATGCTAGTCCACCCTATTTCAGATAACAGTATAAGACCTTTAAACTTGAGATTTCTCTATGTCACTTATACCTATATTAAATCTTTGAATTGCTCGCAAATGAAGGACCACTGAAAGGCTGAAAGAACCGAGTTGAAAGATTATGAATCTCTCTTTTCTGATTTAATGCGTGGAATAGCTCTTCGACCAGTGTAAAAAAAGGAGGAGTCTATTACTTCTCAACTCCAGCGTCTGCGAGTATCCGAGCATGATCAAAGGCGAGCCTAGACGGCAATGACGATGTACGAAAGCTTTTGGCTTCCTTTGCATCGGTGTCCGCTCTGAGTTCTCCACGCACTTCGTGCGCAAGGAAGCATATTGAGACTGTATGCCCCCGAGGATCCCTATTCGGATCTGAGTAGACACCTACGATCTTGACGAGTTCAACATCCAAGCCTGTTTCCTCTCTTGCCTCGCGTATGGCTGCTGCTTCTACCGTCTCACCGTACTCTACGAAACCGCCTGGTATCGCCCACTCCCCTTGAAATGGTGGGTTAATTCTTTTCACAAGAACGATCGATCCATCTTTTCTGATTATTATTATATCGACCGTGAGGGCGGGACTCCTACTCGCCATCCTCTTTTTCCTCCTCATCTTTCTCCGTCGAGAGATTGTCTTTAGTTCTCACATACTATTTCCGCAACGCCTTTGCACAT
This sequence comes from Promethearchaeati archaeon, assembly GCA_019058495.1. GTDB lineage: Archaea > Asgardarchaeota > Atabeyarchaeia > Atabeyarchaeales > Atabeyarchaeaceae > JAHPYV01. The sequence goes on along the minus strand of JAHPYV010000203.1, from coordinate 523 downwards.
GAAGAATATGGCTGCTTCCAATGGCAAATCCAGCTGCTGTTTCTTGAAAGGTTTCCCCGGATCGCCGTACATTCGATCTCCCACACGGAATGCATTGCCATACTCTATGTATACCGTGACGTTTTCATCCGATTTGAAGGCAATAGCGTCTCTGAAAGGATCAAACGAATCTAAGTCACGAACCCTGGTTACAGCAAACCCTGTTTTTCCATGCAGGCTTCCCTGTAGCCTGATCAGCCTGTGAATGTCGGTGGTTACGGGTTCGTCAATGTGAGCTACTCCATAGCAGTCTATTGCTTCTGTCGTCAGCTTGTTCAATTTCTTCAACCCAACTCCCTTGACTACATCCCACCGGCCTTCAGCCATCTCAGCCAAAACTCTCTCCTTATTCGCCAGCAATTCAATAGGTGCTTCTCCTTTCTCTAGCATCTTTTCCACTGAGTTGTAGATTCTTAGTCCCCACCCGGTGCTGTCTTTCCTTGGACCAGCTATATTTCTCCTGCTCTCTGATCCCTGCTCAATC
>JAHPYV010000202.1 GCA_019058495.1 Promethearchaeati archaeon | reverse complement strand
CCCCAAGGCCATCTTCGCACTCCCATTGGTTGTACAAAGTTCAACCTGCATACGGATCAAGTGAGGTTATCTTGGAAACAAGAGAGCACACCGGTGACTTGGGTGACCTTCCAGTTGAAAGGATTAAGAAAGTAATAGATCTCTTTGCTGAGAGATATTCGGCTCTCAGTTCCAAGGCAGGGATAAAATACGTCTTTGAGTTCAGAAACAAAGGCAAGGAAATCGGAGTCAGCCTTCATCATCCCCACTCCCAACTATACGCACTACCTTTCATTCCTCCAGTCGTAGAAGCAGAGCTAAGCTCGGGCAGCGAGTACATGAAGAAAGAGAAAGAGTGTCTCTTCTGCAGAATCATAAGGGAAGAAAAAGCCGATGGGAGAAGAGTTGTCTGCGAGAACGACAATACCATCTGTTTCTTGCCATTCTACGCCAAGTGGCCGTATGAGACGCATATTTACCCCAAAAGACACGTTCAATGCTTGCCTGACATGACCGACAAGGAGAAGCTCGGTTTTGCAACCATTCTCAAGCAAATCATAACAACTTACAACAGTCTGTTCGATTTCTCTCTACCTTACATAATGGTTATACATCAAAAACCTACAGACCGCAAGAACTACAACCATTACCATATGCACATAGAGTTCTACCCGCCACACAGAAGCAGGGACAAGCTGAAATTCACCGGTGGAGTAGAGAGAGGTGCGGGAACATTCATTATGGATTATGTGCCAGAGGAAAAGGCTTTGGAGCTCAGAAATGTTTGTGAGCGACTATTTCACGCATGACGCACCGTCAAACCGAATAAATAACCTTCCTCGCCTCGCACCTGACCTCATAACCAGGGCTTCAGAGGAGCAGGGTAAAACACCGCGTACACAGTGAACGTGACAAGAACCGCCACAGTGACCCCAGCAATAAGCTGCGACACTGTGTGAGCTTTGAGCTTCAACCGGGCCCAGCCAATAGGTAGCAACAAGAGATACATCAAGGCAGCTATCCATCCAAAAACGTAAGTCAGCCCAGTGACAGGACCAGCAATGCCTGAAGCGTGTACGCTTATTTTCCAGAAGAAACTGATTACAGCTATTGAAAACGTTACACAGACGTAAGCTATTGATAACACCATCAGGGAGGTTGCATAAAGAAGGTCAAATGCTATGACGCCGAGGCAGTAACCAAAAAGCGACATAGCGAAGTATTTTGGTCGCTTACTCCTATCAGAGACATCCAAATCAATAGTTCCTTTTGTGGCAAAATAGACGACTGGAGCAATTGGAAGAATGCTTAAGAAAAGAGCTCCCAGCAATATGCTTGAATAAGTTGCGAGGAATGGCCCTAAGCCTATCGGTGAGAATAATGTGAAAAACACCACAGCTATGAAAGCTAGGGTAGGCTCTGAGAAAGTAAATGAGAGTTCTTCTGCAAATCTCTGGTGAGAATCGTGCATCCACTCATGCATCCTCTACATCGCTTAGATAGTGACTCAATTGATCATGTGATTCTCTGTTTTGCTGTTAGAAGTTCACGCTTTATAAGAGCTACTGATCTCTTGCATATTCACATCGACGCGTTCCTTCTTTGTTCGAGCGGATAAGGAGAGTGAGGGATCTAAGAGTTGAATGCTCGCACTGTCGACAAGGGAAAGATAAGACTAAGACCGCTCCGAATTGAAGACTACGACAGTATGGTCGAATGCTGGAGTAAGTCAGCGCTCCCTATCAAGATCAAGGGACGTGAAAGTAAAGAATCAATTAGAAAAGAAATGCTGTTCACTGGGGCGTTTTTTGTCGGAGCTTTTGACTTTGCGAAGGGAGAGAAACTCGTAGGGTTGGCAATAGGAAACTACGATGGTCGTAGAGGCTGGATAAATAGAATCGCTGTTTTGCCCGAATATAGAAACAAAGGCATCGCATCAGCCCTAATAAACAGAACTGAAGAATTCCTTAGAGACAGCGGCGCAAAAGTCATCGCCGCATTGGTTTCGAAGTCAAACAAGGTCTCAAGAAACCTATTTGAGGAACAGGGTTATAGCACCGACGAAGAAATACTATATTACACAAAGAGAGAAAGTCCGGACGTATAGAATAGGAACCTTATAGCATACTTCTTGGGATATAAATCGAAGTTGGTCGGCGAATATGTCAATGGAAAGTCAAGGCGACCTGAAGGTTGTGGCTTTTGACTTTGATGGAGTAATCTTCGACGGTGAAAGCACAGCCGTTGAAATCGGACAGAAGTTTGGGCTAGCGAAGCAGATTCGTGAAACACTTTTTGAGCTTCTAACTTGGAGCATCTCACTTAAGGAAGCCATCCTGAAAGGCGCAGCCGTGTGGAGAGGAATTAATCCCGATGACGTTGCAAAAGAGACCGAGCACGTACATCTGCGAGCGGGAACACTGGAGACCATGAAGAAACTCAAGGAGCACTCATACAAGCTCGCTCTAATATCAAGCGGTCTAAGTCAAGTAACATACATCGTTCTCAAAGAGAGACTCGGACTAGACTACGCATTCGGGAATGAAGCCGAGATCAAGAACGGAGTTTTCACCGGAAAGTTGACTGCACCTCCAGTAGGTGCCAATCGGAAAGCCGAGCTGCTAAAATCCATCGCGAAGTCAGAGAGCGTATCGACAACCAATTGTGCAGTCATAGGAAATGATCCCAATGACATCCCTATGATGCTTCTGGCAGGTCTAAAGATTGGGCTTAACCCACACCATGCTGTAGCGCGAATATCCAATGTCGTGATAAGAGATGTCAAGGATCTCAGAGTGATTCTTCCATATCTAATAGAAAAACAAAATCCTTCACATTTGGCTTCAAGTAGTTGTCTGGTGCCGATAATCTAATTCTAAATATGTGACTTCTACTCGTCAGGCCAAGAAAGATTGGTGCCTACTTCAGATTCATAGCAGGTCACAAGGAGAACCGCAGGTCTCATCGAAGGTGAGAACCGGACAATACTTAATAACATGCTGATGGAAGTAGAGAGAGGAGGATAAAGCAGGGAATGGCAGTTGGCAGATTTCAGGTCATGGCGACACTTCAAGCTGCTAGGGCACTTGTTCTGGGTCTTCCTGAACCACTTGCGAAAAGCTGGGGCTTGAACCGCGCAATATTCTACGCAGCAGCAAAGCGAGGATTTAAAGCGAAGCCGCCAACCGAGAGACCATTGGCTGAAGCAAAGGCAAAGCCAGTAACTGAAACCCCCAATAGTTTCTTCTTGGGAAGCGAAATGGCGTTCAAAACTCAGGGAAAGGATGGTAGGACTTACTTCACAATCGGGGGTCAAGTCCAAACAGAAAAGGATTTTGGAAAACAGATCGAATCCCGATTTAGTGGCAAATTTGACCAAGCGTGGGACGAAGCAGTTGAGTTAGTCAAGAGGTTTGATCGTGAAGTTCTATTGTCTCAACAAGACTTCTTTGAACTTGTTTACAAACCGAATAGGGACGAGTTGGCAGTTAAATGGACTGGGGAATTAAAGTGAAATTCGTCAAGCATAATAGCCAGCACAGTTATTACCTCACAATATTAGTCGGTCAAGCTGTCCTTTCGCAGAGGAGGTCGCTGTTTTGAAAGAGTATCAGTTCGGTACGTCTGGAGCGCTGGAAGCCGTCGGGCCGATAATCGGCTACTCAAGGAGTTGCTTGAGTACTTCTCTATACCTCGAGAAGCACAAGTTGCTCCTTGATGTGGGTCCACTGTCGTGCTACATCAAGGGTTCTGTCGACGCAACCAAGGTACTCATAACTCACCTTCACCACGACCACTGGTCCGGGCTGATCAGTCTTCTTGGTCTAAAGAAGTGCAGAGACAAGTTTGACCCCGTCCGCATCTATTCGCCAAGGGGGACAATTTCGTTTCTCAAGTCGCTCTTGTCTGAGCTGAGGTATAAACGTGCGTTGAGCATTGATCTAACGACTGAATCAGAATCAATAGACAATGTCGAGAATAGAATCCCAATCGTCCTGCATTCTTTGGAGGCAAATCGGTCAATAGAGACCCGTGATGGGCTTGTGATAGAGGCGTTCAATGCGACTCATCGCTGCGAGAGCTTGGCTTTCAAACTCGACATTCAGGGACGCAAAGAAGAGGAAGGGACGCGCCTGCTGACTTACACAGGTGACACAAACGTCGAGGCGCTTCTAGATGAAGATATTCTATCGTCCCAGGTGCTAATTACTGAGTGCACGTACCTCGAACCTGAGAAAACAGAAGAAGCTGAAGAACGTGGACATATGTCGCTAGGCAATGTTGTTGGTGTTGAATCGAACTTCAAGGGTGACTGCATACTACTAGTACACTTTAAAGCTAACTATACTGACGAAGAGATAAACAAGAGCATAAGCTCATATACATACAGTCGAGTCACACCGAAAGCCATTTGCACAAAGATATCAGACGCCGAGTAAATGCGGCAACTTGACGCGGTCGAACTAGCGCGCATAACGTGTGAATAATTCCTGTTTTTCTGTTTCATTGCGCGCGTCTATGGCGTAGGATCGTGAAACCTCAGAGCTACGAACGTCTATCCATGACTACGTAACTCAGAACCCGTCCGTGCTACCTGTTATCTCCACCGATTATCTGTCCATCTCTAATCTTTAGGATTCTATCCATCTTGGCTCCAACGATTGGGTCATGTGTCACTATTATCAGTGTTCGCTTCTCTTCTTTTGAAAGTTTCAATAGCATTCCTATTATTTCTTCACCAGTCTTGGTATCCAGATCTCCGGTGACTTCATCGCCAAGGATTATTGAAGGGTTGTTCGCTAGCGCTCTGGCAATGGCTACTCGCTGTTGTTCGCCGCCGCTTAACTCATCGGGTCTATGATCCATCCTGTTGCCTAGACCCACGATTTTGAGAAGTTGTTTGG
>JAHPYV010000023.1 GCA_019058495.1 Promethearchaeati archaeon | reverse complement strand
GTATAGCTCGATTCGAGATCGGCGAAGCCTAAGACACAGCTGATCTCATTGGACAAGATCGATCAGCAAGGAATCTAGTCTGGGCATAATACATCAGTTTTTCTCAACCTGCTTTTTCTATTTATTTTCTCCATTCTGAAGTCCTGTTATTTCATTGAATCTCGACTTGTTTCTAGCGGAAAATTGAAGACATAGCAATACAATCTTCATAGAGGAATTAGCTATTGTGGAGTGTGAGTAAGTAACCATGGAAGATGATGAGGTTAAGTCCCGTGTAGCCTCACTTTTTGGCGAAGACGTTGTTGAAGACGTTGCAGAGAATCTCATGAAGCGAGTTGAAGACGAGTATGGGGAGATACCATTCATCGTCAACTATCTAAGGCGAAAGCCAGAAGTCCTAGTTTCACGAGCTATAGAGAATATGCAGGTCAAGAAATATATGAAGGGGATTTCGTCGAAGGTAGTTGAGATGATGTCTGTGGCGGCTGCTGTTGCTTTGGGTTGTGAGTATTGCACTGATCTGCATATGAGGGCTGCACTTCATGCAGGTGCCACTGAGGATGAGGTGTTCAGCGCAATAATGGTAGCCAGTCAAATAGCTGGGGCTTCGAAGCTTGCGCTGGGCTTCAGAGGACTTGAGAAGAACCGATGAAAGTGCGTCAAGGAATTAGGTCTAGAATGCTCCCATCAAATAATAAAGAGACTTCAAAGAGAGAATTCGCGATATAATGGCCAGAACCTAGTCTCACGTCTCACAGGATTTCATTTCTGCCCGAGTGACTTCAGAGATGTCATGAACTGTTCCATGAATCTTGGCTCGTCTAAGTCTAGGCATACGTTCATGTTCTTCACTCTTGGCGAAATGAAGGATCTTCTTTCGCCGACCGTCATCCCTTTTGTTATTTCTCCTTTGGTTTCTACGTCAACAAACATCTGCTTCATTTGTGCTAGCGTGTTATCAATAGCTATTGCGACGGTGAGGGGGTCATGCAAGTTTCCGCCTCCAAGCTTGAGAGTTTGTTCCTGGAACTTTAGCCATGGTTCAACCCAGTTGCAAATATAGTCTAAGATCTTTCCGTCTTTTGACCGGAGTATCTCCAAATGTTTCCGTGTGATGAGAGTCTTGGTCGTGACATCCAAAGGTACGAGTATCATTGGCATACCTGAGTTGAAGATTATCTTGGCTGCTATTGGATCCGAATATACATTGAATTCAGCAGTTGGAGTGACGTTTCCAGGCACCGTTACTGCTCCCCCCATAATGTAGACTTCTTTGACATTCTTGGGTAAGTCTGGTTCCATGATTAGCGCTGCCGCCAAGTTTGTGAGGGGGCCTATGCATACTAGAGTGATCTCCCTAGGGAGGTTCATTATTTTTGAAGTCATTAGTTTGGCTGCGGCGTATGCGCTGGGTTCTCCGTGATCACGGTCTTGCAGGGGTTTTGTGGCGCCTTTCTCAACATGAATATTGGTTTTGCCCAGGATATCTAGTAGGTTGACTGCGTTTTTGTAGGCTTCTCCTCCTACGACGTTTCCGAAGACTGTTGTTATACATTCAGTCTGTATTTCCTTTGATTTGCTGATCGCGTAGGATAAGGCTAAGCCGTCATCGATTTCTGCATTCCGCGTTCCTAGGCCTATGTCAGTGTCTATTATTATCTTCTTCAAGACGGGTATGACGCCACCTTTCATCTAGTGCTCTATTTTGTTTTCTGTTATAAGCACTTTTCCAGGTCTGGAGTAATAGCATATGATCCAAGAATTGCGATTCTAAGGGAATAGGCGATCCATTCTTGCTCCACCTGCCCAGATTTGAACCTGGTCAATACGCTTCTTCAGGTTCTACTACGCCGATACTCACCAAAATCGTCGCCGTGATGGTGAAAGCAAGGGTTAATCCGAAAATAACTGGAATCTCGTTTAATCCGAATAAAATAACTGGAAGGAGAATAGCATTTAGGATAATCAGAACCGATTGACCGACCATGACGCCGAGAGTGACGAGACCGTAAGTCAGCCCTCGCCTCCTAGATGGTGTAATATCTGCTACCATAGTCGAAACTACTGGTGGAAGAGTACCCGATACAAAAGTGACTATGCTCATCAATGCAATGAAGGACCAGGAATATTGTCCAACAAGAAAACTTATCGACACGACCAGGCTCAACATGATACTGGTTTCAAGAACGACTAGAAGAGTCTTCTTCCTGCCAAGGTGGTCAGCCAAGACACCGGCGAGAACTAGCGAGAAGACACCAAGCAGTCCCAGCCACAATTGGACGAAAGCAAAAAACGCCAAGCCCTCCATAAGATAGTCGATCACCACGAAAGATAGCAACATTTCCATCGGAATTAATAGGTATGGTAGAAGAAAGCTGATGATAACCAAGCTGACGATGACTATTCTCCGACTGCCCTTGGCCAAGCCGACCGTGGGAGTCGCATTCTTAGCTTCTTTCTCGTTAGAGGCTTGTTCCAGGTTCTTGGTGCTCGCATTTCCTTTTCGAGAATCAGCATCTATCCGATCATTTTCCTGAACAGCCCTTGCTTGAGTTGGCTCAATTAGAAATAGTAAGCATAGAACTGCTCCTGAGAAGATGATTACTGCGCTGGAATAGAATACTCCTGAGAAGTTCCATCCGTAGAATACTGCGTTAGCAATGGCGGGCACAACAAATGAGACTAGTGAATAAACCGCTGCTGTTGCGCCAAAAGCCACACCTCTTCTATTTGTTTTCACGCTGTCTGCAATTAAAGCATTCGAGGCTGGACCAGTCATAGTTGATAAGACACCCGTAATAGAATAGAATAATACTAGTGGGAACACCACCATGTTTGGATAAAGAAAGGCGACAAGTGAATAGACGAAGAAGGCGGGCACAATTATCTTCTTTCTGCCAAACCTGTCGGAAAGCCATCCCATTACTGGCCAAAATATTGGTGTGACTATTAATATGACTATGAAATAGATGATGATGACTAACGGATTGTCGTATCCTAATGCCGTAAGAAACGATCCAAAAATACTGAGCAAATAGGCAGTCAAGGCTTGGCTAATCATTCCGAGTCCGAGCGTCACAGCGAGCGTTCCAAGAGCAAGAATAATCACATTACGGTATTTCTTCACCATACTAGCAAAGCTGCTTGACATTCTTCCCGGCACCCCTCCTCCTTCAGTCTGCAGAGTACGCGCCTATTCTTAATAACATTTACCACGTGATTGACCCCAGGAGAAATCCAAAAAACCATTCAGGCTTGACCATTGATTGTCAGATATCGCTGCTACTAGTATCTTGTTTCTGGCTCTATCACGCCACGGGCCACTACGACTACTGCGATCAGTGAAGCGAGCGCGTTAATCATGAAGAGACCTTGCATTCCACTGAACTCGCTGAATCCCATAGTGAGTCTTAGGAAGTCGAAAGCTGCTCCACCAACTATAGGACCGACGACCAATCCAAGGTCACTGAATAGCCCTAGGAACCCATAGACACGACCGCGCCGTTCTGGGGGAGTCAGATCTGCGACAAGTGCTGAAATCGCTGGTCCATTCATGGTCGCCATGAACACGTATACACTCATAATCACTGCTAGGAGAATAAGAGTGGATGCCAACGTTAGGCTCAGCCATGCAAAGACACTTGAAACCGTGACGACTGTGAGGATCTTCCTCTTGCCATGCTTGTCAGCTAAGTGTCCGCCAACGGCTGCTGAAATGCCGCCTATCAGGACAAACACTGCATATAGGACTGCAAAGTCTATTAGTGTCGTGTGATAGTAGTCTATTATGAGGATCGAGAGGATCAAATCGTTCATAGAGAAAGTGAAGACAAGGAGGAAAGATGTGACTGCTAAGATTACAACTATCCGATTCCGTTTTATCGAAGTATCGTCAGACTTATGTCTGACTGGAACCGGTTCCCCTGCAGTCGATTTCATTGGGGAGTCATTCTTGTCTTGTTGAATATGGAGAGTGACTTTCTCAGCATATTTCTCTCCTAGACTGCTTCTTCTAGGCTCTTTCAAGAAAAGGGCGCTCATGATTGCGCCTATCAACGCGAGTACTGCGCAGACATAGAATACTTCTTTGAAACCCCATAGCTGGGCAACTACAGCCCCAAGCGATGGTCCAAACATGGTACCAACTTGATAAGTCATCGACACGGCACCTGAAGCTCTCGCCCGCTCCTGGGTAGGTACAGTATCAGCTATCAGCGCTTCCGATGCAGGCCAAAGCGTAGACGAGGACATTCCCTGAATGGTTCTGTAACTTATGAACTCAACCGCATTTGTGGCAGTTGAATACAAGTATCCGACAAATGAGTACGAGAGGAGGGCAGGGACGATCATCTTCTTTCTACCGATTTTGTCAGAGATGCGACCCATTAGCGGTTGGAGAAGCGCTCTGACGACCGCAAACATGGCGAAGAATATTCCCACGATGAACATAGACATTCCAAGGTAGTCAAAAAGGTAGAATGACATGATCGGTGTGAACATTGAGAAACCAAACATTGCCACCAAGTTTCCAAAAGCGAGGATGAGAACACTGCGGTAGCGTGCGAAGGTCCTGATTGAACTCGCCAAATGGTTCTTGATCCTCCATCTCTGCGATCACTTTCATCTTAGTCGTTTGGATCAGTGTTAATAAAGACAACGAAAAAGCCATGATCTCCCTCTCCCAATGGCGGCACACGCACTATGGTAGCGGCTATCCAAGCGCCACCTACAAACTAGAACCCTTGCTCTGCGAAACCTGATCCTCAACTGATTCATTGCTAGAGATTTCGTCCACAGATCGATTCTACCTAGTGGGTTGCCAGCTAATACCTTGTCTTTGGTTCTCTCACACCAATCAAAATCATTAGCGTTGCTACGACAGCTATGAACCCGTTCATGATGAAGATGCTCTGCAATCCGCCTAATAGGCCCAGATTGAGGGAAGTGTTCACGAAGTCTGCTAGCAGTCCACCAATTATCGGACCAATAACCATTCCTAGGTCGTTACACATTCCGAGAAAACCGAAGGCTGCGCCTCGTTTCTCAGGGGGTGTGAGATCCGCCATGAGCGCTGAGACTGACGGTCCTCCTATTGTGCCAACGAATGAGAACAGTGTCATAATAACCACAAGTATGATCAACGCGTTTACTTCAAGTAGGGCGGCTATGGTGTTTGCAGCAATGAGAGCTGGCCAAAACAGTATACTTAATGCTGTACTTAGCAGCAGAATTCTTCGTTTGCCACGTTTGTCGGCCCAGCTACCACCTATGACCGCTGCAAGAGCACCTGCCAAACCAAACGCCATGTAGATGATCCCAACTTCAAGCAACGTGCCCCCATAGTAGTACATTATGAGAATGGCGAGTATTACATCAATCATCGAAAACGTCATCATTAGAAGTAGATTTGTCAGCCCCAAGAATCGGACTACTCTTCTCCTTTGTATAAAGTCAAGCTTTTGTTCGGAGGAGGCTTGTACTTTTGACATCCGCAGGACTGAAGAATTGTTTTCATTTGCTCCACTTGGAGGAACAGGATTTCTCGCTTGCTGCTTTGCGCCTCCTTTTTTGGGTTCTCGAAGGAGCAATAGGCTTGACACTCCCCCCGCCAGTGCGAGCAATGCACAAACGTAGAATACCTCTTTGAAACCCCATGCATAGGCTACTAGGCCACCGATGGCGGGTGCTATTAGCGTACCAACTTGGTAACTCATTGAAACAGCTCCTAATGCTCTCGCCCTCTCGCCTGTGGGTACGGTATCTGAAATCAACGCGTCTGATGCTGGCCAAAGTGTGGATGACGATATTCCCTGGACAGCTCTGTACCCAATGAATTCGAATGCTGTCGTTGCCGTGGAATATAGGTAGGCGACAAGCGAGTACGAGAACAGGGCTGGGACGATCATCTTTTTTCTGCCAATCTTATCAGATATTCGCCCTGTAAATGGCTGAAGTAATGCTCTCATTAGCGAGAACATTGATGTGAATAAACCCACAACGAATAACGTGCCACCGACGATGGGTAGTAGATAGACTGGCATGAGTGGAGAGAACATTGAGAAACCGAACATTACTATCATGTTTCCAAATGCCAGGACAACGACGTTGCGGTAATGGAGGAAAGTCCTGATGGAACTCGCCATATGGTTTCGACCTCGCTCCTATTGGCATTCTCCTAGTTGCAGTCATCCAGAGTTTTATCACGTTTGCCGTGCGAAATTCATGTTTTCTTCTCGTCTCTGAATGTGTTGTCCATCTGCGAGAAGAATTCTGCAAGCTCCTCTAATTCGCGTTTCTCTAAAGCCGCCCTAGTGAGGTCATCGACCATCTCGTCCAGTTGTTCAATCAGTCGAATTGCCAGAGCTGTGTCTTTTGCTCTCATGACCTCGCCTGTTCTGCTTCTAAGGAACACGCTTCCATCAACATTTGCCTTAAATTTGAGTGCTCCACTTCTGAGCACTGCTTTGGCCTTGGGTTTTACGAGCAGCAGGAGTCTAGGGGTGCGAATCTCCTTTCTGTTCCGTGTGATTCTTACAGTCGTTCCGTTGTCTCTAAGACTCATCAAACTGCCTTTCACGTGAAGATTCGTAGTTCCTTTGTGAAGAAGGATCTCATCTTTCAAGGTCGCTATATCAACATCCTTTCCACTTCGATCAGAAATTGCGACTAGGACCTTGCTGGGTTTGGTTATTGCATCTGGGATAGTTTCATCGACGGCCAAGAATGGACCAAACTTGACCACGGACGTGCTACCGCGGTCCCATACCCTCAGCGGTCCGACCCTTACAAAGTGGCCTTCATTATCACTGACAACTTCTATGAAGGGGAGGCGTACTCTTTCATAGCCTGGTCCTTCCTCGACGCTTACACCTGGAAGATTTACGTGATCGACCTTCCCAGGTCCACTTATTCCTGAGAGCTGAGCTCTTTCTGCGAATGACTTGAACACGTTAAGCCTGTTCTCTGCCATTCTCATGACATCTTCTGCTTCCTGGAATCCAGCTTGCTTGATGTTCTCAGGGTAAGCCTGCAACCACTTCTGCTCAGCTTTCATACTCTGCCAAACTCTTGGACTAGTGAAAACAGTCGCGTCATCATCGAATCGATCAGCAAACTCCTTCACATTTGCATTGACAGAGTACGCTCCAGAGCCGATGTAGACCGCGCCAACTTCATCCTCGCCAAGCATCACCGGAATGGCGAGAGTCTCAACCTTGCTGTTCACCGTAACTCTCTCAGTCTTGACGATTTGCCCCCCAAGCGGAAGAATATATATTACATTGGTCAATTTCAGTTCCTTCAATTCTTCAGTAAGAATTCTCGCTGATTCACGGATTGGTTTAGAGTATCTCTCCCACCACCATGTTTTTCTGATTTCAGTCTCCTTCAACTTGGTCTCAACCGACTTGCTCGCTGATAGCGCAACTCCGACTATGACCCAGCCTACGAACAACAAGAAGAATATGCGCTCTAGATCAACCAGACTCGACGTTGGGAGAACCCCGATCCAGCGGAATACTAACGTCATCATCAAGCCCCCAAGGCAGCCCCACGAGATAGAATAGGATGCTCTCTCAGCAGCAACCCAGCGAATTGGGAAAGAAGCACTTTGGATCACGCTGCCTAAGATGTAAATGCCGAATCCGAGGGGAACGAGGTAATCACTGAACACACTGGGAGCTAACCCAATTAGTGATAGGAGCCCTATAGTACCAAAGAACCAGAAGACCACGACTATCAAACCGATGCCGTGAAGGTAACCACCTATCCTTTCAGAGAGCCTCGAATACTTGTCAGAGATGCTACCTCCAAAGAAGATGGACGCAGTTAGTGTAACAATCAATGTAGTCCCGAGAACGGAAAGGTAAGTGAGCCATGGAGGTTCATTCATCCAGGCTGAGGGCATGAAGAACCAAATCGCCACTATAAATTCGATTGAAGTCTCTGCAGCCCTCCCAAAAACTGATCTAACCGTCTTAGCACTCAACACACAAGTAGTGTAGCCTAGAGCCACGAAAGTCAGGAAGAAGAGCTGAATGTAGTCGCCAAGGAAGCTGAAAGGCCATCTCCAAATGCTGAGAACCCAGAATAGCAGGAAGACTAAACCCATCACGCCTAATGCTTTACTAACCCGAATTCTCAAACTAGCTCCTTCATTCTCGCGCAAATTGTACTGATCTCCGGATTCAAATCTGGCAGATTGAGATGCTGAATGTATATAGTTCTTGGTCTCTCTTTCTGACATGTTTGTTCTCACCACTCTTTGCCTGCAACTTTTCTCAGAAGATAACCAACGAGACTAAGCGTAACGCGGCCTTTGAGCGTGGAAACGTATCTTCCCCTCAGTTGCTCTTGATCAATAAGCCCAGATTCCTTCAACTGAGTCAAATGGAAACTCAGGGGGCTTGGACCTAAGTCTGTAAGCTCCTGAAGCTGTGAGAAGTATTTTCCTTCAAGAAAGAGTAACTTGAGTATCTTTATTCTGTCTGAGCTGGCGAGAACCTTGAGGAGTTTCTCCGCTTCCTCAGGTTCTATAATGTCGACAAGCCTCGACATCTCATACGTCTTGGCACCGATCTCGATGATACCCTCTCTGACGATCCCTTTCACTTCATCCATCAAAACTTTCTCAATACTGGGAGGACTGGTGCCTGGGGCACTCGATTCAGATGTCTCTTCCTCCGGTTTTGCGACCTGCTCCCCTCGAGGTTTCCCTAGCTGTCGCTTGAGTTCCAAAACTTCCTTTCTTAGTGCCTCAAACTGTTTTAATAGTTCCTCCATGACTTGGACCTCCATTGATTATTCTCAACAAAGTTGATGGTTCTGGCTAGACACTCCTGGCGAGGTCATCTAGGCAATTGCCTAGGTCGCATCCAGCATAGCCAGCGACCATCATGATTGAACCTCGAATGACTGATTCATCAATTGCTTCGAGTTTTGATACTTTTCCGGGCATTTTTTTCTTCCTCCATTATGGTGGGTTTATACTTCACTAAACTGTAGTAGTCACAGCTCTTCCTTATAAATGCTTCTGTTTAGTGCACTTGTAAACCATTTTAATGTATAATGCTTCACAAAGATGAAGTTAAACAAATCAGCTGTTAACCAAAAGAAGGAGGAAAAAAGTTGCGGAATCGAAACTCTCCTTGGAGAGGCACAACATGAGAACAACGACAAAAACCGTGATATAACCGACGCAGGTCAGAGGAGACGCTACTTCAATCAGGAGGATTCTAATGCTTTTGGGTATTTTTCGCGTATCACTCTTAGGGAGTGCAGTGCTTGAGACAACGTCAATTCGAAGACTATGGGATGAGAGTAATCCCGTCGATAAAGAAAGTCGAACAACTCACTTATTGGCAGTTTTCCTTCACCAAGTGGCAGGTGGTCCTTCTGGATCTTGACTCCCTTCTCTTTTTCAATTCGGTATGCATCGTGAAGATGGATATCGATTATTTTATCAAAGAATTCCTCGAGAAACCCTAGCACGGTATAGTTGCCAGGGTATCCAGCGAGTATGTGACCCGTGTCACAGCACACCGAGACATCGTACTTTTCGATTAGCCCCTTCATGTATCTGAAGGGGAATTCAACGGTTTCCACCGCCAACTTTTGTGGTCGAAGGCTCGTTGAAGAGAGTAGCCCTTCTATGCTTCGTTCTGCTATTCCCGTCATTTCGCTCGCCATGTAGTCTTTGTAGAATTCAGCTATCTCAAGTCGAGAGAATTCTGCTGCCAAGGCTCCTGTGGCGTGTATGACATATGCTTCCGGTTGAAGCGGTTCACAGAGTTTCACGGCATCAGCTAAGACCTCGACTGATGCTTTGCGGATGAACTCATTGGGTGATGCTGGCTCCACTGACCACAGTGGTAAGTGAACAGTGTAGGAGATGTCTTCAGTCTTCTTGATTCTCAGAAGTTCGTCAACTACTTTTCTGTTGATCGAACCTGGGATAACGTAACCTAGATCGAGGCCTAGTTCGATCAAGCGGAAACCTTCCTTGATGCACCTTCTAACTATGGAGGGCGCGTTGAGCCTAGTCATGTCGAATGATCCGTTTTCTGAGACTAAGCTACCGATCGTGGTTAGCTCAAATGGTTGAATTCCGAATCTCAACTCGATCCACTTCTTAATTAGTGGTCTCAACAAAATTACAGATGCATTTCTTCACACAGATCAAATCTAGTTCCTTATGAAGCTTACCTTACCACTGTTCATATCTTTGTTGGTTGTCTTTGCGCAGTCTTTCCGTTAGTTTCCAGTCTATTTCTTTGCTGCTGAGGTCAACGGCCACGCCATATTCTCGTTTCGCTGCTTCTATTGAGACAAATCCGTTCAACACATCTCTGAGAACTAGTTGAGGATCACGTTCACAGGGGTTTCCAAATCCTCCTCCTCCAGGAGTTCTGATCATGAGTACGTCCCCTTTGGTCATGCCAAAGCTGCTTTTTGAATTGAGTTTTCTTCGAGTGCCATCCGAGCCCAGCAAGAAGAATTCCCCCAGCGCTCCTTGTTTTCCTTCATTCAGTCCCCATGGGGGAATCTTGTTTCTCTCGGCTAAGATTGATACAGTTGCGCTGTTCGCGAGTAGCATCCAGCTGCGTTCTATTCCAGCTCCTCCTCTCCGCTTTCCAGGTCCTCCCGAGTCCGCTCTGAGTTCGTATTTGATCAGTCTGATTGGGTAAGATGTTTCGATGGCTTCTATGGGGGTGTTCATTGTGTTAGTCATGTGGACGTGTACTCCGTCAGCGCCGTCGACTTCAGAGGAGGCCCCCATGCCCCCGCCTATGGTCTCGTAGAATGACCAGCGTCCACCAGTTGATTCTTCCCCTCCGACGGTGACGTTGTTCATTGTTCCTTGCCCTCCTGCACATACTTTTTCAGGTATTATTTGGGCGAATGCTTTGAGTAGCGCATCCACGTTTCTCTGTGAGGTCTCAACATTACCTCCAGCTACTGGCGCCGGGAAAACTGGGTTTAGTAGCGATCCTCTTGGGGCATAGATTTCTATTGGTCTGCTAAACCCATCGTTAGTCGGAATTGTTGGGTCGGTGATACATTTGACTGTGTAGTATACTCCTGCCACTGTGACTCCGAGCGGAGCGTTAACAGGTGCTTTGACTTGTTGGTCGGTGCCCGAATAATCCATTTTGACGCTGCCATTACTCTTGGTTATCTTGACTTTGATCAAAACTGGTTTGTCGCTGATCCCCGTGTCTTCAAGGTAGTCTTCCGCTTCAAATTCACCGTCAGGTATTTCTTCTAGTGCCTTCCGCAGTCTTTTTTCCGAGATCGTCATAGCTTTTTCTACGGCTTCCTGAACTACATCGACCCCGTATCTCTCGATTACATCGATTAGTCTGCGTTCGCCCATGCTATTAGCAGCAATCTGAGCCTTCAAGTCGCCAATAGTTATCTTTGGTGTTCTTACATTACTCGTTATCATTTTTATGACATTGTCGTCTACAACCTCTGATCTCACGAGTTTTACAGGTTCTATTATTAGTCCTTCTTCACGTAGGTCGGTGGAGTCACTTGGCATGCTTCCTGGTGATTTTCCGCCGATGTCTGAGTGATGCGCCTTGTTAGCCACGTAGCCAGCCAATTTCTCCCTATAGAAAACAGGTTTAATCAGTGTTAAGTCTGGAAGATGTGTTCCGGCCAGAAAGGGATCGTTGACAAGGATGGCGTCACCTTCTTCCAATGTTTCCTTGAAGCTTTCAAGGGTGGCATTTACCGCGAAAGGTAGTGAACCCAAGTGAACTGGTATATGTTCAGCTTGAGCAACTAACCTCCTCTTCGAATCGAAGATTGAGCATGAATGATCCATCCTCTCTCGGATATTAGGAGAATAAGCGCTGTTCCTAAGTGCAACCCCCATTTCCTCACTTGCGTAAGTCAGCGCTCCCCTGATTAACTCCGTTGTTATTGAGCTAACAGTCATATGGCTTCCTCTTCTCCTTATTGGTTTGGTTATTCTCGGCGCTCTACTCTCAGATTGCCATACTCGTCTACTTCGCATATCCAGCCAGGAAAGATTACTGTTGTTGAATCATACTGTTCAACTATCGCCGGTCCATTCAACACGTCTCCCGCGCTTAGTCTTTCCCTGCCATATATTGGGCACTCTGTCACGCTCTTCTCGTCCATGTACACGGGTCTCTTTGATACAATTGCATCGTTCGGGTTGTCGCGATAAACCTTTGGTCTCTTGGGGAATGATGGTTTGCTTATGATTCCCCGCGCTATTACTCTTGCATTCACAATTTCGACTTCTTCATCCTCGGAACAGAATCCATATATTGATTTGTGAGTGAAGTGGAAACTTCTCTCAGCCTCCTTAAGCGCTTCCTGGCTGAAAGGATTCATGGCAGGAATTCTCAGTTCATATGCTTGCCCCAGATACCTTGCATCGAGTTGTCTTTCGAAGACGATGTGCTCCTTCTCAACCTTCTCTCTCAGAAGTAGTTTCCCTGTCTTCTCCTCCATTTCAACGAAAAGTTTCTCAATCAAGTCTGCACCAACTTCTTTACTTCCTTTTCCAAGTACTGGCCTTGAATCGTGGTGCACGAAATCAGCAGCTATCAACCCCAGCGCTGAGAATAGCCCTGGGTTCAGTGGTACCACCACTTGACCTATCGATAGTTCCTCTGCGAGCAGACAAGCATGCATTGGTCCTGCACCGCCAAACGCAATGAGAGTGAAGTCGCGCGGATCTATTCCCCTCTCAACTGAAACTATTCTCATTATCTTGTTGATCTCTGAAACAGTGATCCTAATAATCCCTGTAGCAGCTTCAACTAAAGTGAGGTCAGTCCTCTCACAGATCATCTTCCTAATCGACTTCTCGGCTAGGTCACTACGGATCTTGAGTCTGCCAGAAAGAAGCTGCTTGGGATTCAATCTTCCAAGAACAACATTTGCATCAGTTACCGTGGGTTTGTCTCCGCCTCGTCCATAGCATGCGGGACCTGGGTCAGCCCCAGCGCTCATTGGACCCAGCTGCATTCCTCCTCCACTATCAATCCACGCTATTGTTCCTCCGCCGGCGCCACACTCTGATAGGTCGATAAAAGGGAACCTGATAGGATATCCCGAGCCTTTCACAATTCTTCCACTGTGGACTTTTCCTCCAACTTCGTACTCTGAGGTTACTTCAGGTAAGCCTTCTCTGACTGTTCCAGCTTTTGCTGTTGTCCCCCCCATGTCGAAGCTGAGAATGTTACTAATGCCGAGGAGTCTGCTGTAGAAGGAGGCTGCGATAACCCCCGCTGCCGGACCTGACTCGATCACAGTGACAGGTTTCTCAGCAATGACTTCACTGGAGGCAATGCCTCCATTGCTCTGCATTATCATAAAGGTTGACTCAATCTTGGCTTTGTTTCTCAGTCTATTCGTCAATTCTTCAGTGTAACTTGAAATGATTGGCATTAAGCATGCATTTACAGCTGCTGTGCTTATTCTCTCGTACTCTCTGTGTTCCCTGGCGATGCGATTGGATGAGGTCACGTAGACATCAGGATACACTCTTCTGAGACATTTCTCTGCTTGCTCCTCATGTCTTGGCTCTACATAGGAGTTGATGAAGCCTATGGCTACGGACTTGACATTCTCCTTCTTTAGAACGGCACCCAGTTTAGCCACTTCCTCCTCATCCAGCTTCTGTATGTCTTCTCCTTTCGCGCCGCATCTTTCACTCACCTCATACCTGTACATTCTGGGTATAAGGGGTCGAGGTTTCTGGAGTGAAAGGTTGTAGAGTTCAGGTCTTCTTTGCCTCCCTATCTCAATCACATCTCTGAAACCTTTCGTCGTGATTAAAGCTGTTCTCGGGATCTCCAGTCCAAGCTGGCCGAGAAGTGCGTTGACAGCTATTGTCGTTGCGTGTGTGACCGAGGCAACTTCACTAGGTTTCGCTCTCCAAAGGAACTCTCTCATTGCGTTTAATACTGCATCTGACGGCTCTCTCGGTGTAGAAGGGACTTTGACGTTGGTTAGCGCTCCTGTCTCCTCATCCAGCGCCACAAGATCGGTGAATGTCCCACCTATGTCGATGCTGACCCTGTACCGTGTCGTTTCCACTCACCTTTACAAAAAGGCTGAAGAGATTGTTGATAGATGTCAAAAAGAGATGCTTTTCAGCTTAATAAGTTGAAGTCAATTATGCATCACAACTAGTTAAGAACAGAAGAACAACCGAGCACTAGCTCTTTGTCGAACACCCGCCTCGGGCGTATGTAAAACATTATAACGAAGTGGGGTAATCTCTGCGTCGAGAACTGCCCGAAGAATGCCTTAGAAATCAAGGCAAAGTAGAACATATCCATCAAAGATCCTTTTTCATGCGACAGTTCAGATAGAATATGACGCGCCTTGGAATTCTTGGAGTGTTCAGGCGCGTTCTTTTAGCGCTCATTGGAATGGGCGATAAAGTTATATATCAACCCGCGGAAATTAATAGGTCTGATACTCCTTCAGATGTCGTGAGTTGAGGGGAAAGGAGAAGTAACTCACTGCTTGGGTGGCATCGCCTTTCAGGAATACTATATGCGACAATGGAGCCCATCAGCCGTAAAATAGTGTTTAGTGATGATGGATGGCAGAACCGCAAGTAGTACTAACTGCCGACAGGACCAATCTGATGAATCAAAATGCCAGCTTTCTCTCAGGTTTCCTTGCAAGCTTGCCGAGAGAGAGAATTCCGACTGTTATAAGAGGAACAGTTGAAAGAATAGTGTTTCCAAAACTCAAGCTAGAAAAAGGCAGATTGAGGTATGCGACTTATGGCTTGAGGAAAATTGAGGCTTCACTCCTTCAGGCAGGCATCGTGGTTTCGGTGCTACCTGATCATTCCCTACATACACTTCCTGATTCTGTGAAAGTAATAGGAGTATCAGCCATGGATCCTCTTGGGGTTGGTCCAGCTACATCCACAGCCATTGGTCTTTTCGGTGGAACTGCTTTCAACAAATATTATTTTGAGCAGATGATGAACCGTCTAAACAAGTTTGGGCGACCGATAATCGTCGGAGGTTCTGGTGCTTGGCAGTTCAAGCTGTTCCCGGAAGAGATTGATCGCTTAGGAGTGAACTGCGCTCTAATAGGGGATAGTGAAGAACTAGCCCCAGTACTCTTCAGGAAGGCGATCCGAGGAGAAAAGTTGCCTAAGATAGTAGAGGCCGCACCATATAGAACCAATTCATATAATCCGATTATTACGAACCCCGCGTTCTGGGGATTCGTGGAGATTTCTAGAGGATGCGATAGGCACTGTCAGTTCTGCGACCCTGCAATGAGGGACTACACGTGGATGACAATTGACAAGATCCTTGAGGAAGCTAGTGTGAGTGTAGTTAAAGGTGGCATGGACACTGTAACTCTCCATAGCGAGGACATATTCAGATATGGATGCAAGAAAGGCGATTGGGTTCCGGGAAAGAGGCTCATTAGTCTGATCGCAAGAATCAAGGACGAAACTAAAGTCAGAAACATAGTTTTTACGCACGGAGCTCTAGCAAGCGTAACTACGAATCCGAAGAACATTGAACGGATTTCCAACTTGCTCAACCTAATTGAGAACCCCGGCTCTGTTCAAGTGGGAGTTGAGACGGGGAGCCCAAGATTGATAGACAAATTCATGCGAGGAAAACCCAAGCCATATAGATCTGACCAGTGGCCGGATGTGGTCGCGTCAGCGTTCGAGATTCTGACGAGCAATGGGATCTTCCCAGCTGGAACCCTTGTTGTTGGGTTACCCGGCGAGGAGCAGAAAGACATCGTCAAGACGCTCGAGCTTGTTGATCGCCTCAGAGAGTTTCCAAGCATAATAGTTCCTCTCTTTTTTGTGCCGTTGGGTGTCCTCAAGCAAAAAAGAGGATTCTTCCTCAAGTTCAGAGATATGGCCGACGAAATCCAAGAACTCTACGTGAAGTGTGGTGAACACATATTATCTTGGGCGAGAAAATGGTCGTCATCATGGCAAGGGGAAATGGACTTAGTTTCGAAAATGATTCTCTGGCTTGGCGGAGCAATGATGTTCAGAGTATCTGAGTCAGTAAAGAACCACGAAAGAGTCTCCAAGAGTAGGATCATCTCATGGCTTGTCCAAGAGATGGCTTTCTATTCTAGCAGTAGCATAAGGAACTTAGACAAGACAAGAATCACATTCAAGAGTTACATAGCGGCGATCAGGAAAAGACGAAACGAGAGAGATGCTCCTTTAGTTTAGATGAAAGTTGTCCTGAGATACCAGGGCGGCGATAGGCACTGGGAGAAGATGTTTGCAAGCGAGGCAACTCCAAAAGAAAAAATAGAGAGAAAGTGGCTTCTACTCAACTCTTTCTGTTTTGACCTGAAGTCCCATGGACCTTGCAACCAGTGTCACTAGATCATAGACTGGGAACTCGCCTTCCTCCAATCGTCCAGCAGCATATCTTAGGTTCGTTTCGCAGAGAGGACATGCTGAGACGATTGATGTTGCGCCAGTTTGTTTGGCTTCGTTTACTCTTCTCAGTGCAATGCTGATCGCTTCTTCGGGGTTTATTGTAAAGAATCCGCCACCTCCACCGCAGCAGTTCGAGTTCTTTCTGTTGTTCTGCATCTCAACCATTGTGATCCCCGGTATGCTGGTGAGGACGCGTCTTGGTTCTTCGTATATTCCGCAATGTCTGCCGAGGTGGCAAGGGTCATGATAGGTGACCTTCATAGATACGTTCTTTGAGAGGTTCAATTTCTTTTCATTCAGAAGCTTGTTCAGAACTTCAGTAATATGTACTACTTCAACCTCGGCTCCTGGAACAGTCTGCGGGTAAGCATTCTTAAGCATGGTGTAGCAACCTGCGCAACCTGTAATAACCTTCCTCACACCAGCTTCCCTGAAGAGCCGCGTGTTGTGTTTAGCGAACTCTTCATACGCCTGCTGGTTCCCATCCCAATAGGGGTGGTTGCCGCAACACCACTCGTCTTTCATTACTGTGAAATCAAACCCCGCTTTGCTCAGGACGCGTACCGTGGCTTCGGCTACGTCAGGATAGCGGTATGATGAGACGCAACCAGCAAAGTAGACGTTCTCACTCTTCCCTTTCAGTGTAACATCCTTTGGTAACCAGCTAAATCTCTCTGCCTGCAGTTTACTATATGGGTTCTTGGATTGCTGAAGCGTGAGATCCATCTTCTTGTGATCTGGTAGAGGGGCTCTTCCCGCTCTGGCAAGTTCGGTTCTGGCGACTCGAATAATCTCTGGTGGGTCAAGGAATCCTGTTGGGCAGATCTCTGAGCAGAGTTTGCAGGAGGTGCAGGCGTATAGGCGCTTGACTACTCCGTCAGTTAATGGGTGCCAATCTTTCAGTTGAGCTTTCAGAAAGAGAAGTTTTCCTCTTGGCGTGACTGATTCCCAGCCCTCTTCAATGTAGACTGGGCATCTTGCGACGCAGTCAGCGCACCAATTGCACAGCATTATTGTCGGTCTGTACTCGGCAACGGATTTCTGTATGATCTTCCTCGGTTTCGCAACAGCACTTGTAGCCATCCTCTATCGACCTCCTACCTTCTTTGGCAAACTAGGGAAGGTTGTGTTGGGAACATCGCCAAGGCCCATTACCCCGGGATTCATAATTCCTTTGGGATCAAAGACTCCCTTTATCTTCCTCATGTACTCTAGCGCTTTCCCATGTTCCAACGGCATGAAAACAGCTTTTGAGAGACCCGCGCCATGCTCAGCAGTAATTGTTCCCTTATACTTGTTTATGACCGTTTCCGCAATCACTCGAGCTATCTTATCGCCTTTCTCCAACTCCTTTGCTGGGTCTACTGAAAGTCCGATGTGAACATTCCCATCTCCGATATGTCCAAACATAATCATGAGCGGAGCCCCAGCTTTCTTAGCGACTTCCTTGAGTTCCCTCAAGGCTTCAGGAACCTTTGATATTGGAACCCCCGTGTCTGATACACCGTGTATGACTAGGCTCTCGCCACGTAATTGTGTAAGCCTTGTGTAAACGCTATCGCGTGCACGCCACATTTGCAGTCTTTCCTCAGGATCCTTGGAAACTCTAACCTCGACTGCTCCGTTGTCTTCACAGACCTTCTTTACTTTCTCCATCTCCGCCTTGACCGTTTCGTTCATAGTTCCATCTGTCTCTATCATTAAGCTTGCCTCGCCCAAAGGCAACGGTTTGCTAAGAGCGGGATTCATGGCAGCCGTGCAGAACTGATCTACAAGCTCCATAGCCGAAGGTGTGATTCCGGAGTTTATTACCTGAGAGGCGACTTTGCCCGCGTCAACAACAGATTTGAATACCGCTATCAGTACTTGCGCATACTTTGGCATAGGAAGGATCTTTAGAATTATCTCCGTGAAGACTCCAAGTGTTCCTTCCGAACCGACAAAGAGTCTTGTCAAATCGTACCCTGATGAAGTTTTGATCGACCTTGATCCTGTTCTAATAACATCCCCATTTGCGAGCACAACTTCAAGACCCAGTACAAAGTCCCTTGTAACTCCGTACTTGACCGCACGAATGCCACTAGCGTTGTTGCCTACCATGCCACCGACAGTGCAAGACATGGCACTGCCTGGCTCCGGTGGAAAACAGTATCCGTATTTTGCGAGTTCCTCATTCAGCTTCGAATAGACTACTCCAGGCTCAACGATTACTTCTCTGTCTCCAATATTGATCTCTTTTATCTTGTTCATTTTTCGAATGTCCAGGATGATACCGCCGTTCAATGTTAGGGCTTGTCCAGCCAGGCTTGTTCCCGCTCCGCGTGGGTTGACTGGCATCGCGCGCGCATTGCACAATTTCAGTATGTCAACTATTTCGTTCCTGTTCTCGGGGCGTACAACAGCCCACGGTTCACCCTGGTGATTAGAGGCATCCAAACTGTATGCGAAAAGCTCCGCCTCGTCAACAGACACATCATTTTCGCCGACAATCTTAGAGAAACTCTCGAAGAGTAACTTCGGGTCAGGAGTCTCTGAAGCCATTTACATCTTACTCCTCCTGCGCGAAGAACAGGATTCGGATGCATAAATAGCGTTTCATGTCGGCAAACGTAGAACTAAACTTATAAATAGAACTTTCGGGTTGGACTTCGCTTCTAGATGAGCGCCTGAGGATTTATCACGAACCCTTCGTCTGCTATTGCATAAGGGATCATTTTGTTCGTGTGATAGGTTTCTCGCAGATGTTCAATTCTCAGGAATTTCCTCGTTTCCCCTTCATCTATTCTCCTGACAAGCAAAAAGGTGTTGCCTGTCAATTGCTTCAATGATGTCTCGATGTGTTTTCCATGCATCCCAAGGTGAGCTGTGAATATCGCCACTGCGTTGTCCACCAAGTTGACTCTTACTACTAGTCGACGAAGGAACCTGTAAACTCTAGAGAAATCTGGTGTCATGCTCAGGATTGGTGAGACCGAGTCTAAGACAATTCTGATGACAGAATCATAAGACGCATAAGAGGTCACATTTTGTAACAATCCGTCGAATACTGCGAAGAACTCGTCGAGGTTGCTGGGGTTTTTCACAAACAACTGTTCCTTGAATGTTTGCTGTGGAACATCTGTCGATCCACTGAACGCATCCACGACATAGAGTCTCTTTTTTAGCGGATCTTCTGATTTGTAAGGTAGTATATCCCAGTGGAAACGATTCATTCTTCGTGCCAATTCCCAGGGAGGGAAATCCAACACGAAATATAGGATGTAGTCGTTCCGTTTGAGACCCTCCCATACGAAGTTTTCGCAGAATATACTCTTTCCAGCACCTGGTTGACCTAGAAGGGCTACTGTTGTTCGCTTAAGCAACCCGCCTTCGATTAACATGTCTAGACCTTCTATCCCGGTCGGTATTCTTTCTGCGGCTTTGGATTCCATCACTTGCTCAACCTCTCAAGTGTCATCTTGGTCATTATCGCTGGCGCAGCGACAGCAAACTCGCAATTCTCGTCACCTTTGGTCTTGCATCTAAATTCAACGCATTCCCTTTTCTGTCCAGTGAAAATCTCTGCAAACCCTGCTAGTATTCCTCTGATCGGGTGACAAACGGCCCTCTTTGATTCCCCATATAGCTCCGCGATCGGAGAGTTATACACGATGAATTTTGTTGTGAACTTGTCGAATTCAGCTAGCTTCCATTTTCCCCAAGCTGCCCCGCCTATCATATCCAGAGCCCTTAGTATATGCTTGTCGCTTCTCAGCCTGTCAACTCCAAGACTCTTCCTTACAATTTCAGCCCCGTTGCGTCCGGCTTCCTTGTACGCTTCGTACAATAACATGCCAGCAGTGTCAAATCCTAATATGCTCTCGATGCGTTTCTGAGTCGATACGACTGTATCGGCGAAGAACATAACAACACGAGAATCTCCGAGTTTCAAAATCCTTGATCCATTGTCGTAAGAAAAATCTGGATAGAGATCTTTCAACGATTGGGGCAAATCATTCTTTTCTGATGCCATGTTATTTCCCCTTTTTTTCCTTAAACGCGTAGGTTTTCCCAGAATCGGACCGCTTTCTTAAGAAACAATGTTCTAATTCCAAGTGGCTAGATTCAGTTATTACAGTATCCACAATTTAAGTCTTAATCCCGATAATTCAAGGATGCCCAACTAGGTTTTATGAGTTCTTTCAACCCATGAAAATTTGCGTTGTAGTGCGGTCGGATAGTAGAGCTTCCAGTCGTAATCCACTTTCTTAAACCAATCGTAATAGACCCTCGGATCTATGTAGCTCTTCAATGACGTTCTAAGATTGTAGTTAGAGGTCTTAGTCATCAAGTCGATCTTCATCTCGAGATTATTAGCACGTTTCTTGGAACGCTCATCCCCTTTCTCCGTGAGGGCTCTAAGTGTCTCCTGTTTCTTAGCGATCCTCTGATCCCAGTTCTTGGGTAGCTGTTTCTTATGATTTAACTCCTCGGCAGCTTGTAGATTCGCCATCGTCGCTTCGTACTTCTTCTTTGCCGCTTTATCATCTCTGTTGACTTGTGACTCGTCAAGGTGTTTCCTCACAATCCTAGATGCGTGGAATGTTCTGAATACTTTCGCGGTCAGACCTGGCAGTACCTCGCTCAAGAAGCGTTTAACATTGCCGGACTTGACTCCTTCAAATATCGGAGATTTCGCTGCGCCAATGAACTCTCTAAGGTTATTCACTACTTGCTCGTCAAGCTCCACATTCTTGGTCCACTGGACTGAGTCTTTTCCCAAGAAATCGAAAATCACATGAGTGTTGTCCATGATCTTCACGTGATCGGGTCTCAAAGTGGTTGCTCCAACCGTGTCTGCCTCGTCTTTGTCCTTCTCATCGCCCACTCGAAGCTTCAGTTCATTTATCAGATAGCAGACGGTTGCCACTTTTCGCCTCATCATATCTTTTGAGACAAGGTTCCTCGTGATATGCTCCTTTAACTTATTGAACCTCGATTCAAGCTTGTTTGCTAGGTCGAATTTCTTCTTTTCTCTCTCCTGTTTCACGCTGACTGTGTCTGCCAGCCATATGTATTTCTCCTTGCCACTGAGCTTGTCAGTCCATTTTGCTATCCACATGTAGTCAGATTCCCAGATGATTCTTTTCCATTGACCTTCTGGCACAGGAGCACCCGGAGAGA
>JAHPYV010000022.1 GCA_019058495.1 Promethearchaeati archaeon | reverse complement strand
CGCCCGCCGCCTTCGCCCTAAAAGAACAAGTGGCGTATGTTCGGATCAACGTTCCACGTGGGCCTACTTTGTTCTTTTTCCTCACTTCGCTCCACTCCGTTGCGCTTCGTTGTGCTTCGCTGGGGTCGGGCTCGGTGGGGCGCCTCGCAGTATGCGGCTTAAATCACCTCTCTCCTTCGCTCGAGGTGATTTCTAAAATTGTACAATAATAGTGATAATGATGATCTTGGTAGTGGGGTCGGTTCCAGTGGTGGTTTCTCGAAGCGCTGGAGTCGGAGGTGCCGTGAGCTTCTGGTAGATGCTCTCTCTTCTGAGGAGTGGAACTATGTTTTCGGTTTGTTCCTCGCTGACGGTTATTCCTACATTACGAGGCCTAGGAAGGCGTGTGGGAGTCGTTACTCGGTGGTCTTCGATTTTCAGGGCGACGAGGGCGAGTTGGCGGATAGGTTGATTACGCTGTTGAGGAAAGCGGGTTTGAGCCCGTGGAAGAATAGTTGTCGGGGGAGGCGGAAGGATATGATAGAGGTGGAAACGAGTTCGAAGCTCTTCCTAGGCTTCCTTCCTGATAAGAAAGCTCTTTCCAACCACGCTGTAGCTAGGCGGGCGTTCTTCGAGAGGAATAGGCTGTATGATGTCCGGTTCGGTGTTCCGTTCCTAGCTGGTCTCATTGATGGAGATGGGAGTTGTTGGGTGTCGGTGAAGGATGACTGCTGCTTTGGCTCGGTTTCTACGGGATGGGAGTTTGCTCAGTCTCGCTATATGTTTCTCGTGGAGTATGTTAGGAAGTTCGTCGGGTCTCTTGCGTGGGCTGGGGTGGCGCGAGGAAGTGTGAGGAAAGGTTTTGGAGGCGATGTGGTTAGGATGCGTTTTCGCGAGTCTGGTGTGCGTGCTCTCGTCGGTTCCGGGATTGCCTGCTACTCGTGGAAGGTGGCTCGGTGGCTGAGGGAGGTTGCTCTGGCTCGAAGTGAACGGGCGAAGTACTACACTGTTGGTCGGGCTGCGAGTGTGCTGGGCGTGAGCAAGCACATTGTGAGGAGGTGGCTTGAGTCTGGCGTGATGACTTGCGTGAGGAGGAGAGTGAAGGGTAGGGGGCGCAGGCAGGCGGCTCTGTCATACTACCACGTTCCCATCGCTGAGGTGGAGAAGCTTAGGAAGAAACCCGATGTCAAGTTGAGTTTGGCGCGCAAGAAGGTTGAAGTCGAGGCTATGGAAGTTGAGTTCGGTCAACGCACAGGATAGTGGAAGGTCTCCGCCTACGCGATCATAATCGGTGGCAGTCCTATCATAGTTCAGAAGGGCGCTGAGTCGGTCGCGAGCGTGTTGAGGAGTGTTTGGTCTGGTAGCCACTTCTCACCACACTGCGTTTTCCTTCGCGGTGGGGAGATAGTTAAGTACTTTCCGCGCATCATGAGGAGAGGCTTACTCCAAAGAATTATGTGACTGAGATGAGCAGTATTAGGCTTAGTTCCCTCGTTCACCTTCCCGAGGAGCCTCACCCGCCTCTAAGCAAGAGAACTCCGCCTCTCTTCGAGGCTCCTAATCGAGCAGTCACCCGTAATGATGATGTTGGAAGGAATGTTACAGTTGGGGTCGTGCTCGGTCCGAGTGGCAGCGCGTTGTATCCACTCACTCTATCTGTTAGTGTTTTCGGAACCCATATGGTCGTGTTCGGTGAGTCCGGATTCGGAAAGACCGTAAGTGATAAGAAAAGATAATAGAAGAAGGTTTCCTTTTGCATGGTTAGAGGAGAAAGAAGAAACCGAGTGAATGAAGCAATTAAAGGTGAACAGCTGAATTGGTAGGTGTTCGAGAAGCTTTAGCCAAGCTGATTCCACCTGAAGAAGCTCACTTGATGTATCATTCATATGACATCATTGGTGATATCGCCATAGTCAAGGTGCCGCCTGAGCTGGACGGCTTCGAGAAGGAAGTTGGAGAGGCGATCCACGAGATTCACCACTACCTGAAGGCGGTGTTCAGAGAAGTTGGAGAAATGAGGGACGAGGTTGAGCGAACTAGAAAACTGAAATTGATCTGGCGTACACCTCCACAATCGACCGAAGATGGGAGTTCTGGCAGCGAGGCCCTTGCTGGATGGACAATTCACAAGGAATTTGGTTGCAGGTTTGCCGTGGATGTGGAAAGAGTGTTCTTCTCACCCAGACTCTCCCATGAGAGGATGAGGATAGCCAAACAGGTGAAGCCTGGAGAGATTATAGTAAATATGTTCGGAGGTGTCGGCATCTACGCCATAGTCATAGCCAAGGTCTGTCCAAAGGTTGGAAAAGTCTACACAGTGGACGTGAATCCAGTCGCGCATGAACTTGCGAAGGAAAATGTTACTATGAATAAGTGTTCGGGGAAAGTCATACCACTCCTCGGTGATGCTAGGGAATTTTGCATGGGGGAGTTAAGGGGAGTATGCGATAGAGCGGTAATGGTGCTTCCAAAATCTGGTATCTTGTTCTTGGATGCTGCGGTCGCAGCACTGAAAGAGGGAGGGGAACGGACAATAAACTTCTACGCTGAAGTTGCAGGAGACGATATTAAGAGTGAAATAGATTCTGTAATAAGAGAAGTCAAGAACAAGATACAAAACTACGGGGCTGAAAGATGTGAGGTGGACACATGGCGAATCGCAGGCAAAGCAGGTCCCAGGAGATACCATGTAGCGATTGATTTGAGAGTAATCAAGAAGACATAAGTTACACTCTTTTTATCGCGCATTAAGAACCTGCTCCCTGAGATTGTGCCCAACGTTGCCCCGTATCTCGATAAGAAAGATCTCCAAGAAACGTTTAGAGTATTAGCGATTGACAGGATTCCGCAAAGAAAAAGAACAGATTCTGGGTTGACGAAGAAAATAATCAGAGTCGCACCCACCGCAAACGTTTACCAGATTTCAAGCGATCAGAAGGACTTGGCGGACAACATAAAGAACACGCTTCCCTATTTTAACTACTTTCTCGTGGAACTAGGATTGGATGTGCTATTGGAAAAGGGGTCTAGTGTTCCCGAGCTCCTTTTTGAAGCCAATCTGAGAAGTGACAGACAATACAAAACAGACGTGACTGCATATGACATTTCTCCCAACGACACCATCAAACACGTCACAATTGCCTCTGGAAAGGTAAGTCTGAACATAACGAAACTTCTCGAATTTGTTTTCTCAAAGGTTGGGGTTCCAATTGTGAGCCCTCTTAGTATTGACATAAACCCGATCACCTTTGAGTGGGGTTATGACAAGTATCGTATAGATGCGGCCGGAAAGAAAAATTACAATGTCCACTGGAAGATCTATGACACGCCTAATGTTCAGGCATTCAATCCGACTGTGATGCTCAAGGCTAGAAAAGACGTTAAAACAATCGATGCATACGTGAAAGCTACCTACAAGCTCAGGACAAGTTTGTTTCACTCCGATATCAGGACAACGACGAGAAAAGTGCCAATATTGACCTAATCATTATGAATCTTCCATCGGAATCCCTGGAATTTGTTGATGCCGCTTGTCTGACACTAAAACCGAAGGGCGGCGTGATACATTCTTACCAATTTCAATCCGCCCCTGATCCTCTAGAAAAGGCTGTGGAAGCGCTTCGGGCAAGAGTTGAATCAGCAAATAGGGAACTGTACCACATATCTGAAGCAAGATTCGTGAAATCAGTCGCTCCTCATGAGTGGCAAGTGTTTGTGGATGCATCAGTCAGGTAGTAAGAGAGATTGCGCTCAGGTGGTCAGCGTGATATGTACCTTTTTGCCAGTGAGCTTCGCTATTTCTGAGCTGATCTCCTTAGTATTCTTCTTGAGCTTAGAGGTCACTTGATCAAGTTCTTCATTGAGTCGATGCATTCTTGTTTCTTCATCGCGGAGAAGTTTCCTCGATTCCTCAAGTTCGGTCAGAATTCTCTGCTCTTCTCCGGGTTTATATTCCTTGGATACTTCTTGTCTTTTCTGTAGGAGCTCCTTTACCCGCCTTTGAGACGAGGCAATTAAGTCGCTGCTCAGAAGGCTATCTATTCGTTTCACAGTCCTTCTTTCTCTGCTCCCTTCTAGACCCAAGCTCCCGATTGTTCTCTTCATCTCGGTCAGTAGATCTCTAAAGGCTGGGCATCCGTCAGCCTCGCTGTTTATCGCTTCAACAAGGTCTCGTGAGTAGAGGTCAATTGTTGAAATATGCTCAGGCTTCGGGTGTGTTGTGCCCGCCTCCGCGAGTTCTCTGAGTTTCGACATGGACTTTCTCAGGAGATCCATTTGGCTGGTTAGAGTTTGACGGATTCTGCCAAGTTCATTGTCAATTTTCTCTTTTTCAGCAGCGCCCGTTGCGTTCTTATACTCTTTCAGGCGAGCTTCACTGTCCTTTACGGACTCTCTGGCTGACTCGAGTTTTCTCTCTTCCTCTTTAGTCTCACTTCTTAATACAGGTACCCTAGCTACCATTTCATTGAGTCCTTGAATACCTTGTCTGATTCTCTCAACTCTGTCGAGATGGGCGTAGCTCCTATGTATTGAATCCAGGGATTGCGTTTCCTTAGTTAAGTCACGGAAATGCTTGTCCAAGTCCATAACAACAGATTTGAATCGACGCCCGCGGAACCTTGGGATCCATTTCCTTCCTGCATCAAATATCTCCCTAACAGACCTTTCAAGCTTATCCAGGAAATTGTCAACCGAAGAGTATGTAAAAGAATCAGGGAAGGCGATTCCGTCAATTGTAGAAGAAATCTTGTCGATAAATCTTTCAAGAGCAGACCTCAGAACTTCCTCTTTCTCAGTTGACTTTAAGTTAGCTATCTCGTCCAAAACCCGCTTGATGTCTCTGGTGGCCTCTCTAATCCTGGAGACTCTTTTGCCTACTTCAGAAGCAAAAACCGAGAGCATCTCTTCAGTCGTTTCGTCATACCATGCCATCAACGAATCTATCGGCAACTCACTCAAAAGGCCCTCTCTCCTTCCACTTGCATTGTTCTTGTGTCCAACAATTATGATGCATTTTTGTCACGTTGACTTGTCATCCGACATAAATATACTGATTGCGCTTATTTAACTCAGGGAACCGTTAAAAATCCATCGAAGCTGAGGGTCAGTTCATGAGTCAGAGATATTTCTCACGGAATCACACTTCAGGAACCAAAGAGTTAGGTGAGTTAATCCTAGTTGGCCTAGGTCTATGGGACCAGGGTGGCGTAAGCGTGTCAGGAATAGAAGCGGCAAGAGCTGCAGACGAGGTCTACGCAGAGCTGTATACTAGCATGATGCCAAACCTGAACATGGAGAACTTGGAGAAAACCGTAGGCAAGAAAATCTCTGTACTAAGAAGGCACGATCTCGAGGAAGACGCCGACAAGACAATTCTGAAGACAGTTCAACGCAAACGAGTCGCACTTCTTGTTCCAGGTGACCCTCTAGCAGCCACAACCCACGTAAGCTTGAGACTAAGAGCATCAGAACTGGGAGTCAAGACTAGGATTATTCATGCTTCTTCAGTTTTCTCGGCAGCTCCGAGCATAGCTGGTCTCCAACACTACAAGTTCGGAAGGACAGTAACAATACCAATCCCGCAAGAGGGATACCTGCCTCTCTCGCCATACGACATTGTATCAGACAATCTCTCACGTGGCCTACACACACTCTTGTTGCTTGACCTAGATGCAGAACGAGGAAGATTTCTATCAATAAGAGAGGCGTTGAAACTTCTGCTCAAGATGGAACACACCAAAGGTATGAAAATATTCACGGACGACCGCTTAGTAGTGGGACTGGCTCGAATTGGTTCTCCAGAACCAACTGTGAAGTGCAGCCGGATCAAAGATCTCATTGGATTCGATTTCGGTTCGCCACCCCACACTCTAATAGTTCCTGGACAACTTCACTTTATGGAAGCAAGTATACTGGTTAGATTGTTTGGCGCCCCGCCATCCCTCTTGTCGAGGAATCTTCCAAGTGAGGCACGTCAAGATTTTTAAGCTCGCTTCCTTACTATTCTGAAGGATCGCTTAGGTCAAAAGTCGCTGACAAAGCAAATCACCTGTAGGTTGTCGTCGTGTATGATCAAAAAAACTCGAGTCTTAGCGTTTGGCACATTTGACATAGTGCACGCGGGGCATGCCAAGTACCTCGAGGAAAGTCGAAAGCTTGGCGGGAAAGAAGCTGAGCTGATAGTTGTCATAGCTAGGGACTCAACTGTCAAAAGCCTAAAGGGCCGGGAACCGATTTTCTCTGAGGAGGAGCGTAGATATTTGGTTGAATCACTCAAGCCCGTCGACAAAGCTATCCTGGGATACGAGGGAGAAGATAGACTGAAAGTTGTTGAAGAGTTTAAACCTGACATTATCGCGCTGGGTCATGATGAGAAACCATCTGAAGAATACCTCAAAAAAGAACTGAAGGCGAGAGGTCTACAAGGAACAAAGGTTGTGCGGCTTTCAAAATACGGTGACGAGGTTCTTAACAGTACTTCAAAGGTAGTCAAGCGAATCCAAGAAGTCATGGATAGGATGAGAAACACTCAACACTGATTTTGAAAACTTTCTACGACATCTTATGTTTTGGTATCATTGGGGACAATTATATTGTACCACTATTTGCATGGCAAATTCAAATAGATCTGTTTTCGTTATTTATGGTTCATCTTTATCTTTATTGTGACTCTGTCCCCATCCTTCAACCCGAGTTTTTCTCTCAGGTAAACTGGTGATATGATTTCCATGACGTTTTCTGAATGGTGCGTTCGCCTAATCAACAATACCGCCCCTTCCACTTTGTTGTTTATTACGGTCTTGAAGCATTTCACAGGACCGAATGTCCTCTGTCCGTTCTCAAAACCTTCTATTGTGATGCCTGGGTACGCATCGAGTATACGTTTGGCTTGGATATCTAGGCTGCTCCTTAGCTTTAGGTTGAGGGTTCCCGGGTATGGGCTGAACCCGAGTTTTTCTACAAACTGTTTGCTGTACCCTTCTCTAGTGACGTAGTAAGCTCCGTCGCGCATACCTGAGAATACGACCCCCTCAATATTGATGGAGGCGAGTTCTCCCTCGAATAGGTTTCTTAGTTCGGCGTATGTGGATTGGAGAACTTCGACGCCTTCCTTGCTTATCCTGATCGCTTGTCCTTTAAGCGTTCTTTCTTTTGTTATCCATCCATTAGTCTCGAGTTCACTTAGGCGTCTAGATGCGGTTTGCTGACTTATTCCAAGTTTCTTTCCAAGTGTCGTTGTGGTCGTGTCTAGCGCTTGGCTGTAGGCTCCCATACTGGCAAGTACTATTAGAGTTTGAAGTAAAGTTTCCTTCAAGTGGTTCACCTTGGGCTTCTCTTGCATTGTGTCTTCGATTTCAACGTGCCGCCATTTTAGTTTCATTTGATAAAATGTGTGCTAGTCTTAGAGGTTCAGGCATACGAATCCCATTGGTGGTTTTTTGAATAATTTCGATAGCAGAGTTCAAGCTCACTCTGTGTCCAATTGACACGTAGACAGGCTTGCCTCCAACCTTGGGCGCTATGACGGCTCCAATAATCTCTTCCCCGTCTTTGAGGTATCTTGTTCCTATTCTGTCTGGATCTGAGACTTCTCCGTGCAAGACTGTGCTTGCAACACCTATTGTAGGAACGTCTAGGACAACTCCGAGATGAGATGCACATCCGCATCTTTCCGGGTGAGCGATTCCATGCGCGTTGACTAGGAATACGTCGGGTTTTGTCTTCAATCTTTTGATCGCCTTGGTCATTGGTTTGAGTTCCCTGAAGGCAAGAAATGATGGGATATATGGGTTTTCGACTGTTGACTTCGCGGTTTCAGATTCCACGATTTCAAGCGTCTCGTAGCGCATGACAACGGTGGCGCTGAATGCTCTCTCCTGATCGTAGGCAACATCTATTCCTGCTACAAGCTTCAGCGGCTTACTGAAAGAGTCCTGACGGATGACTCTTTGCGCAAGTTTTCTCTGAACTGCTCGCCAGCGCGACATCTTCCATTGACCAATAGAACCATTACTCGTATTTTGTTTCAAGTTTCTTCTACCTGTTTGATTCATGAGAATCCGTATTCTGGTGCACTTTTAAGACGACGATAACAGAACAATGGAACGTCATTTCAGCGTTCCTAGATCTCAGTTTTTACACTAGTGAGAAATAGGCTTCTGGCGTCTTTCTTTTCTTCAAAACATGCTGCCGCCCTACTGCATCTAACGAAAGATTGACATCGCTGAGTTAGGTTCAGTCAAGATTGGAAGCCACATTAACCGTTGCAAAGTGGACTGCGCAAAAAGCTTACAGAATTCACTGTTAAGGAGGATTATCATTCTCAGTCTTCTTGCGTAGTGTTGGTAAGCTTCTCGTTGAGCTTCCTTATCTCTTCAATCAGCTTCTGGTTACTCACGGAGTTCGCTATATCTCCACGCGTCTTCTCTACAAGGCTGCGCGCAACGTCGCACTTGTGTCTTAGACCAGGAATTATGGCTTCTGGATAGTCCAAGGTGATGAGGTTTGACAGTACCTCATCCATTCTTCCAAGGATATTCACAGCTTGCTCAACGTTTCCTTCACATACTGAATCTAGGGCGCTTCTTCTCAATTCGCCGATTAGGTCAGCTAGTCCTAGGACATAAGCGTCGACAAATGGGACCGATATCTCTTCAGGAGATGCGTACTTCCCCTCTTTGGTTAGAAGCATCAGAAGAGCGGCTTCCGAGTATTCTTGGTAAGCTGAATTCACCATTCCAGAGTGAAGTAACTCTGGAACATCATTGAGGCTGTCAACAACGTCGCTCAGTGCTTCTTTGATCTTGAGGATGTTCTCTTCGGCTAGATCAAATTCAGATCTATGAATAGCCTTGATGGCGCTTGCTGAAAGCCTTACAGCGGTTCTTGTGAGCTCGAAGACTCTCTCTCGCGCTTCGTCTCTTTTGTCAAACTTCCCCCGGACCTCATCGATTATCGATTCGAGACTCATGAATTGTGTCACCAACTAGGATTGAAATCATTCAGAATCCTCTCTCCGCATGTATGAACCAAATAGAGAATGCAAAACAATATTTAAGTCTCCAATCTCGTTGAATCACTTGGGAGATGAACTCCTCGCGTGATCGATATTAATATGACTGAGGTAACCGTTATCAACTTTTGCATTTAATACGATGTGTTCCAATAAAGATACAGGATCAATAAGTGGTTTGTAGGCGGGTTTCCGTGTTGACGCAATTTCCAGAGAAACTGAAGGATGCATATCGCCATCAACGCTATCACTTCGTAGGTAAGGCTGGACTTGTTAAGCCGTGCCGCTGGCTTTGGAGGTCTCTGACCACAAGGGGATCAGAGCACTGCTACAAGCAGAGATTCTATGGAATAAGATCGCACAGGTGCGTGCAATTCACACCGGTTCCCGTATGCTCAGAAGCCTGCCTCTTCTGCTGGCGAGTGCAACCTGCCGACTTGGGCATAAAGTGGGATGAATTGGCTTGGTCTGAATTCGATGATCCCGCGACTCTTATTGATTTGTGTGTAAAGGAGCACAAGAGAATACTCACGGGTTACGGCTCTAACTGGAAAGTGAATAGAGAAATGCTAAGAGAAGCAATGAGCCCGAACCATATGACCGCATCACTTGTTGGAGAGCCAACGATGTACGGAGCTGAGCGATTAAGCGCCCTCTTTGAGGAGGCATTCCGACGCGGTTTCAAAACAGTATTCTTGGTAAGCAACGGGACATTCCCAGAAGTCCTTTCGAAACTGTCAGTTGAACCCTCACAGCTGTACATCAGTCTGTGCGCACCAAACGAGGAAACTTATCTGAGAATCTGTAGGCCCAGAATAAAGGATGGATGGAAAAGGCTCTCTGACAGCATTGAACTGTTAAAGAGTTTCAAATGCCCTACTGTAATCAGGATGACACTCGCCAGAGGGTTCAACCTCAAGGACACTGAAGGATACTCTAAATTGGTGTTGAAAGGAGAAAGCACCTACGTTGAGCCTAAAGCTGCAATGAACGTTGGATACGGGTTTCAGACAGGCAGAATGAAACATGAAAACATGCCTAGGCACTCAGAGATACTCGAGTTCTCAAAGGAACTATCGAACCTGACTGGCTACAGAATGTTGGATGATGTGCTAAAAAGTGGAGTCGTCCTAATGAGTCGGCTGGAAAAACCAATACGGTTTGACTAGCTAATTCTTTCTGTTGAAAAGAATCGACAGGTGGTCTTCATAGGGCTCTACCTTGTGCTTTCAGAACTCTCCGAAGCGCCACTGTCGGTTATAATCAGTATGTCAATGCCGTTACCTGATCCAGCATCCCTTTCAGCGGCAGATCTTATTGCTTTAACAACCATTTCTTTTCCCTGTTCAACGGTAATATTATCCTTGTAATCAGCTTCGAGTACGCCCACTGCTATCTGTGCTCCGCTTCCAACTGCAGCGTACTTATCTTCAATTAGTGATCCCAGAGGATCCAATATGAACATCCGTGGACCATTGTCGTCGACTCCAGCTATTATCGTCTGGGAGAAAAGTGGCGCGAATCTACGCTGGAATAGAATGTTAGACAACAACTTTCCTGCTGCCTTGACCGACATCTGTTTTCTCATTTCAAGGGCATACAGTGCAGCCTGTGCCTCCATCGTGTGTGCGATTACCTGCATGTCTGATATTAGACCGGCACAGGCGACGCCAATCTTATCAGTGATTTTGAACACTTTCCTTCCAGCTTTGCTCAAAACGAAGGTGCCCCAAGCCACTCTTCGCTCACTTGCTAGAACGACTCCATCCTTGCAGACCAATCCTAGGGTCGTCGCACCAAGTGGGATCTGCATACCTTGTTGAAATGAATCAGGTGAGCTGGTCATGACTAGATCATCCCTATCCCGAAACGATAATCTCAAGTGTATTTAAAAGTTTATGTAAGTGATCTTTCCCCATTAGAAGGTCGAATGCTCAGAATGAACCCTTTTGCAAGTGTGCCCAGCGTTCCTTCAGGTCAAGAGGTACTTGACGTCTGCTTTAGGCGGGCAAGCAAGGTCAAACCTAGAGTCAGCAAGAGGGCTGACAAGCTCATCAAGGTAAAGTATGTTGAGACTGCCAAATTGGACTCCGCCTCTTCGCTCATTTCTGATCAACTCTCAAGCATCGTGAAAGGTTTTCCCTCTCTCGACTCCGTCGATCCATTCTACAAGGAGATCGCGGATATCATAATTGGTTTGGACAGACTCCGGCAAGCGCTAGGAGCTTTGGACGGGTATAGACAAGTCATAAAGAACCTGAATCGCGACTACATTCGCAGAATGAGATCAGCGCCTTCGATCGAAGACATACGGAAACTTAGGAGAATGGCCTATGGTCGCCTGTCCTCAATAATGCGTAAAGCGGGGATTAGACTCGACTTAATTGGCGTCGCAAGAGAAAGGTTGAGGAAAATAGTCTCGATTAACACAGATGAGCCAACTATAGTTGTGGCTGGGTCTCCAAATGTTGGGAAATCATCTTTAGTGCGACTAATATCTTCAGGCAAGCCTGAAGTCGCAGAGTATCCTTTCACCACTCGAAGTCTAATAATAGGGCACTTAACTCATGGAAAGCGAAGGATCCAAGTCATTGACACTCCTGGATTGCTCGATCGCCCGATAAGTGAAAGAAATCCACTTGAACTGCAAGCCATTACTGCCTTACGCCATCTTGGCAAAATGATGATCTTTCTATTCGACCCTACAGAAATATGCGGATATACTCTGGGCACTCAACTCAGTGTTTTCAGTGAAATTAAGGAGCTTTTCAAGGAAATTACAACCCTTGTAGTTCTAAACAAGATTGACGTTGTAACAAAAGAACAATTGACCAAGGCTGAACAAATTATCCCAAAGGACAATATTATCTCTGAAATAAGTGCGGTGACAGGAGAAGGAGTTGATGTGCTCATTGATACCATACACAAGTCCTTGGATTCTTTGGCGCTACCAGAAAGGGTTTCGAAACAAAGTATTACACCATCGCGTAAGGTGATTCCGAGGCATGATTGAAATCGACGGAAGCATTCTTGAAGGCGGGGGACAGATCCTTAGAAGTGCAGTATCACTATCGGCTTTGACATCGATTCCTGTCAAGATCACAAAGATAAGAGCCAAACGAGAGAACCCTGGGCTTCAAGCACAGCACATAGCAAGCATAGAAGCTGTGGCGGAACTAGTTGATGCGACAGTCGTTGGTCTGCAAGGGGGCTCACGTACAATCGAATTCTATCCTAAGAAGACAAGGAGTGGATCATTCAATATCGATGTCGGAACCGCAGGCAGCGTGACTCTTGTTCTTCAAGCTCTGACTCCAGTTGCATGTTTCTCTCCCAATGAAGTCACATTTGTGGTCGTAGCTAGCCTTGGGAACGAGCCGAAAAGGATCCAACCAAAGTTTGCCATGGGATCTTGGAACTGTATTTTCTGATTGGTATTGCAGAGTGGTAGCTATTTAGGCAATTCATGCGTTTGATCATGGTAAACGGAATTCAATTGAGGTTTTCATGACGATGTGCCCGTGGTTTGAACACAAGGTGCCCACGCATAAGAGGCTACTGCTACCAAAGAAAACCCTTGACGCTTTACAAGCTGCTGAGGGCGAATATATCTATCTACAGGCGAATGGTTGGAAACATCCAGTAGTGTTATGTCAGCGCAGTGTGTCGATTCCAGCGATCTTCAGAGAGAAGATTGAGAGTGACAAGGTGACAAAGTTTGGTGTGCAGAAGATACATGGATCATCTGTCTCATTCCTGAGCAGCATCAAACTACACAAGAGACACAATTCTCATTTCGATCTGCATGTGCACAAGTATGCTAGAAGGACAAAGGTTATGAAGATAGAAATCGACGGGAAGAAGTTCTTTGGGGGGCTAGAAAGAGATAGAATAACGATTGGTAGTCGGGTGCTAAGGAAACTTGATTTACAGGCTGGAAGAGTCTATCAGGTTTGTGTAGCCCCAACCGAGATGAGTCGTGCGAATAACAGTCACCTCTTCTCGATGGGCGAGCCTAGGCCTCTCACCGAATGCATCTGCAAGAATCGAATTCAGCTTGATAAGGCGTTGGCACATCTGAATCTGCGGAGGCTTGATGAGGACGTATTAGAGGTTAACTATTCACTTAGGAATAAGGATTCAAAGATCATACGATTGCCTTCGTCAGTGGATTTGTCAAATGATCTGTTGTTTCTTTTCGGTTTGTTCAAAGCTGACGGCACGAAAACTCACTGCAAGTACTTCTGTCTGAGCAGCATAAATGCGGATCTGATAAAGTTCTTCATTGACAAAGTATCTTCAATCTTCCACCAACCCCGCTGCGAATGGCGAGTCGATGTGATTGTCTCGTCCGATGGCATGCTTAGAGCGAACCTAAATGACTGGGTTGCGCGATATCTTGAGATCCCTAGAAATAGGGTCACTGTCTACCCCATCAGTTCCAAAGGATCTATGAAATTCAACGCAAAAATCGAAGGGAGAACAATAAATGAAGCAATGCTCGTCCTACTCAAAGGCATAGAGAATATGACTTTAGGTGAACCAAAAGAATACGGCCACTTTCTCTCCGGTATCTTGGCTGGAGACGGTTACCTCTGCATTGAACGGAATAGGATAAAGAGGATTGAGTTATACTTCGATCCGAACAAGACAACGGACGAAGCCTTATTCTATATTAAGATGTTGAGAAGGCTAGGACTTGAGAGATTTGCTGTCAGAATCTATTATTGTCGGAATGACAGCAGGCGAAGAGATAAAGCGATTAGGCTGGCTGAAGAAATGCGAAGAATATTCACGAATGTGAAAATCCAACCGAAGAGAAAGATCTTTGGCTTAGGAGGCACGATTTCCATTCATTCGAGAGAAGACATAGGAAGGCTCTCTCCCTACAACTTGTTCTATCCAAATACTATCTACAACAAGACTTTCTACAGGTTATGGAAATGATCATAATAGATGGAAAGGAAGGCGGCGGTCAGGTTCTACGCGTGGCCCTTGGGCTCTCAGCAGTGACTGGCGAACCCATAAAAGTAACAAACATAAGGGGATCAAGAGAAGGCGGCGCCGGGCTAAAGAGCCAGCATCTCGAGGGCGTACTTGCGGTCGCCAAATTATGTAATGCTGACATAAAGGGAGCGAAGCTAGGCTCGGCTGAAATTGAGTTTGTGCCGGGAAGGATCGAGGGGAAGGATCTGGACATAAGACTGCCGACGGCTGGCTCCATAAGCCTTCTATTTCAGTCGTTACAGGTACCATGCGCGTTCGCGGCAGGCGATGTTAAGCTTCATATTAGCGGAGGCTCGACAGCGTCTGCTTGGAGTCCGACTCTAAGCTATATGCAAAACGCGTTCTTACCAATTGTCAGAAAACTAGGGTATAACGCTGAGATCAGGATCGTTAGACATGGATTCTACCCAAAGGGTGGCGCTAAAGCACAAATTACAGTATATCCCGCAAGGAAGTTGTCCTCTATTAGCCTGACCGAGAGCGGCGTGGTGAAGTCCGTCAAGGGTATATCTATTGCAGGTTCTCTTCCAACTCATGTGGTAAGGAGACAGACTGACGCTGCAACGAGAGTTTTGAAGGATCATGGATTTGGCGAAGCGGAAATATCTTCTCAGTCGGTTAAGACCATTTCCCCAGGCACCTCTATCACACTTTGGGCAGAGTGTGAAAACACACTGCTAAGCTCTGATGCAGTCGGCGAGAGAGGTGTGCCGGCTGAGAAGATTGGAGAAGATGCCGCACTAAGCCTCATAAAGTCAATAGAATCTGGGTCGTGTCTTGACAAGCATATGTCAGACCAAATTCTTGTGTTTCTCGCCCTCGCCGCAGGCAAATCCCAAGTCGCCTTACAGGAGTTCACTGGGCACATGACAACCAGTCTCAGGGTCATTGAGCAGATTCTCGCGGTGAAGTTTGAGACAGAACCCGAGAAGAAGATAGTGTGCGTAGATGGGATCGGATTCTCAAAATCTTGAATCGATACAAGACCAGTAATTAGCGTGATCTGATGTGAGCATAGACAGAAAAGGCAAGTCGAGCAGCAAAGTGCAAAGAAAGGTGCTTCACGTCAAGTACAATGCGTTCCTTGGAGCCCAACCTTTGACTATCTAGGAATGGTTCTTGTCCCAACTATTGGGAAGATGGGTTGCAGGATCTCGGCTCAACTTGTCAGAAGAGGACATTATCCAGAGAGAGGAGGGATGGTGAGAGCCAAGGTCATTCCAGTCCCTGATAAGCTCAAGTTCATCAACTTGAATGAGTTCGGGGATGTTGTAACTATCAAAGGAGTGAGCCATGCAGTGAAACTGCCTGAGCATGTGGCCACTAGGCAAGCGGAAGCCGCAAGAGACACATTAATGAAAGCTGGATACAATGATATTGTGATAGGCATCTGGTACAGAGAGAGTCAGATTGATCATTTGGGCCCAAGGAGCGGTATTGCGCTGTGCGCGATAACCACCAAGGGTGCGTTGATCGGAGCAGATGCTCTAGGTGAGAAAGGTAAACCAGCTGAGAAAGTCGGATCTGAAGTAGCTGGAAAACTGCTGACTTATTTAGGTAAGAGATGTACGGTTGACAGCAACCTATCGGACATGCTAATACCCTATATGGCTGCCGCAGATGGCGAATC
The DNA here is from genome assembly GCA_019058495.1 of Promethearchaeati archaeon. Lineage (GTDB taxonomy): Archaea > Asgardarchaeota > Atabeyarchaeia > Atabeyarchaeales > Atabeyarchaeaceae > JAHPYV01. The sequence continues at coordinate 6,045 of JAHPYV010000022.1, read as the reverse complement.
CAGAATCTCAACTTCCGAATTATCCCTTCACACTAAGACTAACATCGCGATAACTGAAAAATTCCTAAAGACAAGATTTGAAGTCACCGAGCAAAACAGCCTGACAATAATATCATGTAAGGGGACTGGGCTAAGTCGTTGATTTAAATAACTAATTGGGGTATTAAGAGAAAGGGATGATTGAATTGAGTGTTTCCTTGGAAGGACTGAAGGACTTTCAGAAGAAGGTTCTGACACTACTGACCAAGATACCGAAAGGTAAAGTTACAACTTATGGCGAAATCGCGAGGGCATTGGGAGACGTGCATCTCAGCAGAGCAGTTGGGAACGCTGTAAGAGATAACCCATTTGCTCCTGAAGTACCCTGCCACAGAGTGATTCGTTCAAATGGAGGAATCGGCGGTTTTGGCGGAGAATTAACCGGCGAAAACATCAAGCAGAAGATCAGACTTCTCAAGGAAGAAGGGGTCTACCTGAATGGCAAAGGGAGCATAGATCTGCAGAAATATCTCGTCAAGGGAGAGGAATTGGTCAAGGCGATCAAGAACAAGTGAGACTCACTCAATGGTAGTGTAATAGATTCTCTTTCTAATTGACAACGTCGGTTGCCGCTACTGCTCTCAGCCTCTCATCTCCTTTTATAGAAATAATGAACTCAGCAACCTCCTTAGGAACAAGACCCTTCCATTCTTCGACGCCGTCTATGATCTTCTGGCGTATGTCTGTCGCTGAGTACAGCTCTCGGTGATAAAACCTGATTGGCTGAACTTCATGCCCAGCTTCGGAGAACAGTATCTTGACAAGAGGCTTGTTGCTGAACACTACGTCAAAGTGGGGAATCAATGTTACAACATGCGAAACCCAGAGGCGATTGTCATTTACGTCAGTGACTGGTATCAAAAGATACTTCGAAGCATCTATCTGTTCTGAGGCAAGCGTCCGTCTAATCATCTCTATCCGTTCACCAGCTGTAAAGGGATCATCAATGCTGTGACTACACTGGGCGCTTCCAATGGCAACGATGATTTCCTCAACTCTGGCGAGTATGTCCTGGATCACATGCAAATGCCCTTTATGGAAAGGTTGGAACCTCCCAACGAGTAGCCCCCTTCTTGCCAAACTCACTAAGTCGCCTCCTAGACCCACACAGTAGCGATAACGTTCACATGGAATATAAGGACAGAGTACCGAATAAACCGTTACGGTATGAATACAGACTTACTGCGACTCTTCAATTGTCTTTTCTCACTTACGCCTGTCTCCTCGTAATCAGCCACGTGAAATAGTTACCTCACTTCCCTCTCCAACCCTGTAGACCGAAACAGCGCTGCCACTATTAATCGATATCTCTAGGAGCCCTGTGCTGCCTATCAAGATAAGAGGTTGACCCACAGCCACCTCCCCATAAGTTCTGCCGAACCTCATTTCACTGGAGATCGACCCCAGAACGACTCTGACAGTCGCGCCGGGTTTTATACCAAGTTTACCTACCTCGGCAATCGAGATATTCGTAACGACATTTCCAAAATCATCCAAGTGAATTACCTCACCCAACAGTTTCCCACCGCTTACTGTGGGCTTCGAGAAACTTGGTTGAATGTACTCATTCGTCTCTGGACCGAACTCCTCTATTGGGATTCCATTTGCCAAGTGTGCTGCGACAGCACAGAATATGTCCCTCCCATGAAAAGTTGAAGACACTGTGTCTAACATGTACTTTGAGTTCTTAATTTCAATGACTCTCTCTATTCCTTCGCGGTTTGCAGCAAGCATCAAGACGCCATTGTCTGGACCTATGAGATTGCTTCTCTTCGTTCTCATAAGCAGCGCTTTGCGTTTTGTTCCGACTCCTGGGTCGACGACGCATACATGAATCGTGTCAGGCGGAAAATAAGGGACTACTGCAGCTAGTACGTAGCTTCCTTGCACCACGTTGAACTTAGCTATATCATGGGTTGCGTCGACAACCTTAGCATTTCTACAAATCGATAATATTACTCCCTTCATAGAAGCAACGTAGGGATCTCTAGTTCCGAAATCCGAAAGAAGTGTAATCACTGGTATGGCTCGCGAAATATCCTTCCCTGACTTGTAGGGCAGATCTTTACTCATGGTCTTGCTCCTGCTGCCTGCAGCTGTCTAGACTATGTCGTATTCTTCCATTCAACTGGAGAGTTTTCCTCAGAATTTCATGAGGATATGCTCATAGGTTTCCTTCTCGTCACCCTTGGAAAGCGCGCTGAGTCTTGTGATAATAAGTTGTGGCATGCTTTTTGCTAGGTGATTGAGGATCGGGTTTCTGTCAACAACTAAGTTCAGGTTCTGGTCTAATCCTCTTGCTTCAATGCCATCGATTCTTATCTGGGCTTTTACTGTCTTGGAGATCTCTTCAGCAAGGTGACTTACAAACACGGCGCATGTGTTGGGGTTTTCGCAGAGTTTTTCAAGGACGCCGCCTATGACTTTGGCTGCGGCTCCGGGTTCAGTTATGCTTTCAAGTTCGTCTACCAGGATCATTTTCTTCTTCTGGCTGTGTATCACCTTGGCGAAGGTCCTTAGGGTCGTCTCGAATGCGCCTGCGTCAGCTACTCCCTTGGATTTTGAGAAGAAGTGTAACTCGTCAAAAAGGCCTATTGATGCGTCATCCGCTGGAACAGGTAATCCCATCTGTCCCATTATGATTATATGGGCAATTGTTTGAATGCAGCAGGTTTTTCCTCCTGAGTTTGCTCCACTCAGGAGTACTACCTTCTCTCCTTTTGCTCCTTTTGTTTGGAGTTCCGTGGGGACGTTGCCTACAATGTAGTTAATGGGCTTTGTCTCAAGGTGCTTTTTGAACTCCTCTTCTTTCAGGAAGATGTTTACTCCGCCTTTGAATCCTGCTCCCAACTTGTCCTTGACCAGTTTAGGCGCTTGAAGGTGGTAGTTATTTGCGAATTGTCCTATGGCGAAGAATAGGTCAAATTCAAGATAAGTCTGTAGTGCATTCCGGACTGCATCCATGTATTTGATGAACTTGCCAGCAAGGTTCTTGAGTTCCCTATACTCATTTATTGCATATTCTTTCCGGAGTAGGTCTTCAAGTTCCTTGACTCTTCGTCTGTCGACTTCTATAGGCAGCGCTACTTTTCTCGGTACGACTCCCTCAACCAGTGATTCTTCATCGCCCTTTAGGCCTAATCTCTTGACGATGTTTTCCTCACCCTTGGTAATTGCCTCTGTTACAGTCTGTACTACTTCTGAAGGTAGGTAGCGGTTCAGTTCTTCCGGAGGTATTGCTTCGTCTCTGGCAGCCATGAGAATATTGATTACTTGCTCTCCGCGTATGGTTACACTGCTTTCGCCGACGCGTTTCTTTATTTCATCGTTTACCCATGATTCAACGTCATTTACAACTGAGTTGAAGTTCTTGATTGCCTTTCTTAATCTGCCGAGCTCTGGATATGCCTGTTCAACAGCTTCTCCTTTCTCGGTAATAGACCCCAGAAGCAACTTGACTTGGCCTAAGGCCTCGAAGTTAAGGCTTGATTTGAATTGTTTCATTGCGGCTTCATCAGGTAGACTTTTGAAGATTTCGGAGAGCTCACATATCGCTTTTATCACATCCATGTTAACGGAGTAGAAATCTATGATGCTCTCAGGTACGACTTGGTCGATCGTCCATTCCCTCTTGATCAATTCAACGTTATCGATTTGATCAAATGCTGAAGGGTGTGATGTTCCAGATGGTATGAATAGTACCACGTCATATCCCTTCGCAAAATCAATGATGCCTCCGGCTGCCGTCTCCTCCTCTTCTCCTCTTCTTCTATCTTCGGACAATGAAGTTTCTTCATCGACGGGGCCTGTTCCTGGCGTGAACTGTCGAACAGTACAGTACTGGGAGACATGATTCCTCTCCAGTTCCTTCAGCACGTCTTCACTGTCAGTTAACACGATTCTTCCTCTTACTTGCCTTTTCTGACTCCAGCGCTTCAGACTATGTATTCCAGCAAGCAACTTCGAAATTGCCTGAACTTTCTCGTTTCCGATCTTCTCAACTAAGCGTTTCGCCTCGCTAAACCTCGATGTTCTTTCCTCCATAACCTCAAGTTTGGTGGATGGGAGCGGAAAATATAACGAGAGCTTGTCGCTTGCGTAGTCAGTTTTCGTGTACGACCTAATTATGTTCAAGATGTGTTCATAGATCTCAATGGCATCCTGTGTTCTCAACACCAGCTCAAGTGATACCCCCTCCTTGGATTCGTAGAAAGACCTCACAATTCTTACGGCTTTCGCATGACCTATGCCTGGTATGTCTGCAATGACGGCAACATCAGCGTTTGTGATGGCTGCCAAAGCCAGCTCTTCACTCCCCAGTGCTTCAGCAAGTTTCTCAGCTATCTTTGCTCCCACGCCAGGAATCTCACTGAGTTTCTCTATCGACACACTTTGTCACCTACCATTTTGATATGGTAGTTGTTACCCATCTGAGATCTGCTTCCTACTTTCTATGGTCTGGATTTTTAAACTATCCATATGGGAGAAATGAGATGTTACCTTTAATACTTTAGGTGAAGATTGGTCGCGCGCTGTGTCGAGCAGAATCTTACAGTCAACCAAATGTCCTTTCTAGTTCTGCTTGTGGTCTTGGAAGTCTTCTGTGCGAAGTCTCCAATGCACCTGTCCAACGATTCTTCTCGTGAGCTATCACCTTCTGCGAGAGGGCTTCGCTCCGTGAAAATCCCGGTACCATTGTACTGTTTCGATCAGACCTTCATCTATGCCTATTCTTGGCTCATACTGAAGTAGCTTCTCGGCTTTCGAAATGTCGGCCGTGAACTGCCATACTTCACCAGGTCGATTGTCCTTGATCACGGTTTTACTTGCACTTCCGAGTAGCTTCTTGATGTTCTCAGCAACGTCAATCAACTTGACACCTTTTCCAGAAGCTATGTTAAATGTTTCGCCTTTCACATTTTCGAACCTTTGAAGTACTCTGGCGACGCCGTCCACCGTGTCATCAATGTATGTGAAATCTAGAGTCTTATTTTCTCCAAAAACTACGAGGTCCTGATTTTCCAGAGCTTGCCTTATCCAAAGAGGAACTACTCTATCGCTATCATCATACATTCCGTACACATTGGAGAATCTCAGTATTACAGACTCCACTCCGTAGACCTTCTGATAGGAGTGAATGAGCGCTTCGGAGCTGATCTTAGATGCAGCATAAGGGCTTTCGCAATTCTCTATTCTCAAATTACCCTCTTTTATCAATGCCTTTTCAGTCAAATTACCATACACTTCTCGTGAAGACGAAAAAACAACCTTTCGCGTATTGTTCTTCCTTGCAAACTCGAGAATATTGGCTGTCATCACCATGTTCTCAAGAGCCATCTCAGGGTTCTTAACGAGTTCGTAGACCCTTGCATTTGCCGCAAAATGGATGATCAAATCAAGATTACGAGGAAGCCTTCCCAAGTTACGTGAGTCAAGTAAATCCACCTTGAGAGTCTTCTCATTCAGAGACGCATCCCAAGCGTTCTCTCTCTTGTCAACACCCACGACATCGTAGCCAGATCCGAGAAGCTTCTCGAATAGTCGCGTTCCAACAGTGCCAGAAGATCCCGTTAAAAGGATGTTCATTAGGCTCCCAACCTCATTCCATGTATGTCGCTTGATCAAATAAATATAGAGCCCATCAGCAGGGGGTTGCTACACATAATGCGACGAATAACAGCTTTCACTGATTGCATGGACTTTTTGCCGATTAGTAGCATCATTATTCCACTTCAAGATGGCTGGGACGTCTCTCCTCAATAAGGGTGTCAAGTGCTTCACGAAAAAGAGTTCCCGCTAGAATCTTCGACACTAACTTGTCCATTCCACAAAACCAGCATGAGCATCTTTGGATATATTCGGATCTTTCTAGGCGAAGATGCCCATGTTGGCGGAGTAGAAGTCGATTATGCTCTCAGGCGCAACTTGGTCGATAGTCCACTCCTTCTTGATCAGTTCCAAGTCGTCAATATTGTCGAAGGTTGGTGAATATGATGGACCTAAGGG
>JAHPYV010000201.1 GCA_019058495.1 Promethearchaeati archaeon | reverse complement strand
CCTAGAAGCTGACTGGTGAGCATGTAGTTGGGCTATCCCTGCGAATTCAGATCTGGCACTTTCACAAGGCAAGACTGCGAGAACTGCAAACTACTCCACGGTAGAGCATGCCCGATAAGGAAAGACACTCAAATACGTGAGTGGAGTAAAAAGGGCGGGCATTCTCTGTAGTGTCTGCGTTCACTTTGTGTCAGAGGTCGGTGTGCAGATAGTGTTATCCTTCGACTCTTGAATTCGCATATTCAAGGCAGTTTTGCCATAGAAGCTTTTGTCGTTTTCTCTATCTTTATTAATTCATTGATCTTCTCCAGCCGTTCTCCTCCAGATATTCCGATTTTTATTATGGAACAGTTTAATCCAACCGCTACGTGGGCAAGGGCGCCATCAGTAGTCTCTCCCGAGCGATGTGAAGCAACTGGAACTATGTTGTTTTTTCTTGCTATCTCAACCGTCGATCTTACATCTGTAAGCGTCCCGATTTGATTGGGTTTGATTATGACACCATTTACGGAATTCCTGCTTATTGCTGTCTTCAGCCTTTCAGGATTGGTCACGATAAGGTCGTCGCCTACCACGAGTCGCTTTCCCTCCAACCTCCGATTGAGCTTCGCAAAGCTATCAAAATCCTCTTCATCAAAAGGATCTTCAACATACATGACATCGTATTGCTCTGCTAACTTTTGCACGTAAGTCAGTTGCTCATCGACGCCAAGATGTTTTCCCTCCTTCTTGTAATCATATTTCTTACTATCCCAGAGTTCTGATGAGGCTGCGTCAATCCCTATCCTGCCTTTGATGCCAGTGTTTTTCTCAGCCTTATCAATAGCAGATGAAAGTACAATTAGCGCCTCATCTATCTTCAAGGGTGCGGCCCAAGCACCTTCATCATTTCTTCCTAACACGTACCTTGGGGATCGTTCAGTTATCAATCTACTAGCTTCTTTATGAACTTCCATATTGAATGCAGCTGCTTGGTGAAAGGTCTTAGCGCCGGTTGGAATAACTAGGAATTCTTGGAAATCGATTGAATCGCCTATTGTATGTCTTCCTCCCCCGATGATATTGCTCAGTGGAAACGGAAGCTTCATCCCGACACTTCCAGAGAGATACTCACAAAGCATCTTACCCTCAATATCCGAGTAAGCCTTAGCCGCAGCTATCGAAATTGCCACGGCTGTGTTACCGCCGATTCTGCTGAAATTGCTTGTTCCGTCAATGGTTCTTATTTTATCATCGACTTCTTTTAGATCTTTAACTTCAAGCCCAACCAACTTTTTTCTTATCTCTGCATTGACTATAGCCGCACCCGTCTCCACTCCTTCCTTTGGAAACGCTTGGGCCTCGAATTTCCCGACACTGGTACCCGATGGCGCAGAGGCAAAAGTCTTTATACTGCCGGATTCCAAATCGACTCTTATGGTTGGTCGCGCCTTAGAATCGAAGATCACTGATGCGGATATCCCAGTTATTTTCATAAACCAACATCATCTCCTGCCTAATAGTAAGTATTTTCAAATTTAAGGAATTCCTAGAATGATCAGTATCTAAAGGGAGATGGCTTCGGGAGGTCTTAGAATGGGATCGCAATACGACCTTCAAGTGGACAAGGTAGTCCAAGAAGTAAAAAGGAGAAAATCTAAGCGGGTAATTCTGCAGTTGCCTGATGGTTTGATGCAGTACGCGGTGCAGATTTCCAACAGAATAAGCAAAGATACAGGGGCTGAGGCAATCATATCTCTAGATAGCTGTTATGGAGCTTGTGATCTTGCGGTACATGCTGCGTCACGTCTGAATGCTGATCTCATAGTACACTATGGTCATGCGCCATGGGTAAGCAAGTCATCAATACCAACAATCTACGTCGAGGCATTTGCTTCTGTAGACATTGGTTCCGTGTTACCCAAAACCATCGCGTTCCTAAGGGGGGCGAAAAAAATCGGTCTCCTCTCCACCGTCCAACATATCCATGAACTGATTAAGGTCAAGGGCTTTCTTGAGAAAAATGGATTCGAAGTCATGATAGGTAAAGCCGCCGGACGAGTGCATTACGACGGACAGGTTCTCGGTTGTGACTACTCAAGTGCCAGGTCAATCTCAGCCGACGTTGACAAATTAGTGCTAATTGGCGGAGGAAAATTCCATTCGATAGGACTAGCGTTAGAAACTAAAAAGGAATCCATAGTAATTGACCCATCTTCAGGTAGCGTGTTTAGCACAAAGGAATTGTTGCACCAATACCTAAGATCAAGATATGCCCGCATGGTGGAGGCCAGAGCGGCAGACAGTTTCGGGATAATCATTGGGATAAAATTCGGGCAACTCAATATGTCAGAAGCGCTGAATGCAAAAGAGAAACTAACAGGTAGCGGTAAGGGAGTGACAATGTTTTGCGTGGACAACTTAGATCCTGAGCGATTGAACTTCATGGGCGACATTGATGCTTTTGTAGTGACTGCCTGTCCCAGAATAGCCATCGATGATGCTGAACGGTTCAAGAAGCCAGTACTGACAGCAGAGGAGGTAAAAATCATGTTATCAAGTGAGTTGCTGGAAGGCTATCTCTCCTCAGGCTAGCCAGTCTCACAATTCGATAAAATGCCGCAGCAACCTCGTACTTCGCCTTCTTATGAAATCCAAAAAGTCGAGGGATCCTTATCTCAAGTTCTCCAAGTCGTTTCATTTCTCCACCCATATCTTCCAGTTTTTTCCGTAAAAACGAGTCACCTTTGTCGCTCGCTTTATGGATGGAGTATACGACATTGGATATGGCTAGTGCTTTGGCGAGGAACTGGACATCCAGACCTCTCCTCCAGCTTCCGAAGGGAGGGTTCATGACCGTCGTATCGAATGAAGGTCCAATGCATTCTATTGTGCCAGATATGAACTCTACCTTTACACTTAGACTCTTCGTGTTCTCCAATGCCACTTTTAATGAATCTTCATCGATGTCAATGCCCACAACGCGTTTGGCACCCAGGATGGCCGCTCCTATTGATAATATGCCTGTTCCGCAGCCGAGATCGATTACATCCCTTCCCTCAATATCTCCCAACGAAGTTGCAACATGCAGAACTGTGGAGGCACTTGTGGGGTCAAGACTATATTCTTCGAATCTAAGTTTTGGTTCTGGGTTTGCCTTCAAGGAAGAAAGAATGATTTCTAAACGTTTCCTTCTCACAGTGATCCTCCCACTAAGTTTATTAATGTACCAACTAGATGTCATATGTGTTTCCGACACGAATCCATCGTACTGAGAATATCAATCTGAGGATTCGGCAGGAATAATAGAAGCAACTAAGGTTGCATTTAGGTTGAGCTTGTTCTTGTAACTGATGTGCAGAAGCACAAGAAGTTGAGTAAATTAACCTTTTGAGATTTGATTTGAACTATTACCTATCAGCTAGCACTCGTTCAGAGACAAGTATATTGAAGATCATTGGAGGATGTGTTCGAATGAACGAAAAGATAAGTACTGGGGATCTCGTGGTGCCTGGTGACAAAATCGGTGTGATTGAAGAGTATGTGCCATCGGAGGGGACCTATGAAGAGAGCGGTACCATTTTCTCTTCTCAAATCGGAGTTATCCTAATTGACAAAGCCGAGAAAAAGGTCAAAGTAATCCGACGACAAAGTAGGCCTATACCCCCCAAGAACGGAGACATCGTAATAGGAAAAATAATGTCTGTCCACAAACAAGTCGCAGAAGTTAGCATAGCAAGAATAAGAAGTCAAAGTCTCTCATCCTCCGTCTCGGGGCTCATCCATATCTCCCAGGTTAGTGATGAGTACACAGACAGCCTGGATTCAGTATTTAAGCCAGGAGATGTAGTTAGAGCGAGGATCGTCAATGCGTCTCACCTCCCCTACCAACTCTCTACGGCTGGTAGCACCCTTGGTGTTCTTTACACACTCTGTTCACGTTGCGGCACGCCACTGGCTTTATCTGGGTCAAGGCTTTCGTGTCCATCCTGCTATAATGTGGAAACGAGAAAATTATCATTCAACTATGGTAAACCTTTCTTCTAAAAGGGTGAAGAGTAGATGAAAGTGTCAGTTGCTAATCTAAAGGAAACTGAGCTGGAGATAGTGATCGAAGGTGAAGGGCACACTCTCCTTAACCTCTTGCGCGATGTTTTGCTCGATGATGAGAAAGTTCTTTTCGCCAGCTATGTAATCGAACATCCAATGCGATCAGCCCCTCGATTAGCCCTTAGAACTGATGGCAAGAATGCCCTCACAGTACTGATTGAAACCTCATCTAGGATGGCCTCAGTCGTGGCCGAGTTCAACGAGAAATTCTTAAAATTGGCTACAGGTCAGAAATGAATCCTTGGGGCAATATCGCAAATGACTTTCTCAGCAAACAGGAGCATATTGTCAGGCAACATTACTCAAAGGTCTTTAATCAAGGACAAGGGGCTAGCCAGACTGGGAGACAGTATAGCCAACCTTGTATTCTCATTTGCTGTATCACTAGTCTTGAAACGGCCAGAGGGTGTGAGAGCTTCAGATAGGGTTCTATCGCAAGCACTTGTGGAGGCAGGATTAAGGCATATGGCGCCCAAGAGGGCTGGCTCAGACCTGCTTGGCGATATTGCTGAGTCACTCATAGCGTCAGCATGGCTAAACAGGGTAATCGAGATTGAAGACGCAGCAAACATTGTAGCGTCAGAATTCAATGAAAAGGATTTGCAGGACAGGAGAAAGGGGGATCAATCAGCAATTAGAGGTTTCAGAAAACTGCTGGAGCAAATCACTCAACGCTTGAGCACACAGCTCGTAGGTGACCAGAGTCGGAATCCTTAGTCCCTAGCTGGATTGTGGAAGATCTTTCAGAGATTTAGATTAGTTTAAATGCTCCGATCAATCCAATACAGTCATTCGACTATGAAGGTGCGATAATGGTGAGTTTTTGCCCAAAATGTGGGTCACTCATGATGCCAAAGAAGAAGGGTTCAGAT
>JAHPYV010000021.1 GCA_019058495.1 Promethearchaeati archaeon | reverse complement strand
TTGGTAAGCAGTGGACACCAGCCACATCAATCGCTGGAGTGATCGAAGGCATTCGCAACCTGCTGAACTTTCCCAATCCCGATGATCCACTTAATCTCGAAGCCGCTGAAATGATGCGCAAGAACCCGGAGAAATTCAAAAAGGAAGCCATAGACTGGGTTAAGAAGTACGCAACGTGGAACAAGGTAAAGGAGCCTAGTCAATAGTATGAGGGCTAAGAAAGTGGTAGAAAGAGAAGAAAGGTACGCCAGACAACTGATTGCCGAAAACTGGAAACAGGAAAGATTGAAAGCAGCAAAGGTGCTGATAGCTGGCATTGGAGCGTTAGGGTCAGTTGTGTCCACAAACTTGGTTTCTCTTGGCATTGGGGAAACAATACTTGTTGACTTCGACACCGTCGAGATTTCAAACCTGAACAGACAATTCATTTTCAGAGAAAAGGATATTGGCAGACCCAAAGTCATCGCGGCAAGCGAATATCTCAAGGACCTGAATCCAGGCGTCAGAATACAAGTCCACAACGCTGATCTACACGCGATTCCAAAAGCGGTATTCGAGTCATGCAACGTGATCATCGACTGTCTTGATACATTCGAAGTCAGGAGATGGCTAAACTCTGTCTGCGTAAGCCTGAAGAAGCCGCTAGTTCACGGCGGAATCTATGGGTGGCTGGGTAATGTGCAAGTAGTGGTGCCATTCAGCACACCGTGTCTTGAGTGCCAACCCTTGATACCTGCCGAAAGATTACAGAAAGCTTGCACGCCACCGGGAGAGAGAAGGAAAGCTGAGGAAGAGGAAGAAAAGAACAAGGTTCCATCCATCCCAACTGTTTCAACGCTAATAGGCGGAATCCAGGCGCAGGAAACATTGAAGCTTATTATGGGAGGAGAGAGTATAAAAATCCTAGACAACTACTTGTTTTATGATGGAAAATCTGAGTCTTTCACTCAAGTCCAACTTCAGAGGAATCTAGATTGCATAGTATGTGGAGAGAAATTCTCTCTGAAAACAATCGAATATGCTATAGACGAGGAAGAGAATGTTCGCTCATTGAAGGACCGTCTGATTGCCAGCTGGGGTCTCGTTGAGCCAATCAGAGTCATATCAAATGGAGTCATCCTTGAAAACAACGTGAAGATGCGAGAACTTGATATTGGAGAAAATGAAGCTCTCTACGTTTACGATCATTCGCTCTTCAAGCCGATGCGACTCATCCTCAGAACCTGATAGCATTCTATCTGGAAAAAGATGCTGACCCACCCAGAGGCTCAGCAAACCATAATGTATCCTGATTCTCGTCTACATCGATACTCAGCCATTCCTTCTCAGGAGCGTAAAGCATTTTCTCATGCTGGATCCTGACGAACGTTAAAGACCTGCATGTGAAGCAGTAAACCTCGAAATGGGAGCCTGCCTTGATTTCGAAATAATTTTTGCTGCTGTCCCATATCTCGCCTGTTCTTATAGCGCTTTTTATGAGTTCTCCATGAGAACCGATGTGTGTCTTTATTGTTTTTTCGATCAGTTGAGTGACTTCATTTATTGCTAGTGAGAGGCCCTCTGGATCTCTGGCGGAGAAGTTGCCTGAGCATATGGAATATCTCTCTCTTGAGTTGCGCGTCATGGCGGGAGAACCAGATAGCCACCTGCTCTTTCCTACGTATTCGACAATTGATTTGTATAACTCATCCAGTAATGATGGCATGATCTTCATAATGGAATGCACAAACTTATTTATCTAAGGGTCTTCCAGTGTGCCTAACAATACAAGGTGTATCCGAAGTTGTCTGGTCTTAAGATTGGAGTATCGGGCAAGGGTGGAGTCGGGAAAACGACTTTGGCCGGAACATTGGCCAGATTATTCGCTGAAGATGGTTGCAAGGTTTTGGCAGTTGATGCTGATCCGAGTATGAACCTCTACACTGCAATAGGCATTGACGGGGCGATCATGAAGAAGATTCATCCCATTAGTGAGATGGTCGATCTTATTGAAGAGAGAACCGGGGCTAAACCAGGCACTTCTGGTGGAATTTTCGTAGTCAATCCTAAGGTTTCCGATATACCGGACAGATTTGCGGTTGAGGGCCCTGATGGAGTCAAACTTCTCGTGATGGGCTCGGTCAAACCGGCAGGTGGGGGATGTTTCTGCCCTGAAAACGCTTTGCTTAGATCCCTGGTTTCACATATAATTCTTGACAGAGGAGAAATCGCAATAATGGACATGGAAGCAGGAATAGAACATTTGACTAGGGGAACAGCTAGAAGTGTTGACCTCATGATAGTAGTTGTTGAACCAGGCATGAGATCAATTGAACTTGCGGAGACAATTAGTAGGCTTTCTTCCGACCTTGGAGTCAAACATGTGGTCTTAGTGGCCAATAAAGTTAGAAGCAAGAAGGAGGAAGAATTTGTGGCTAATTCAGCTAATGGCATGAAGACAGAGTTACTTGGTATCATTCATTATGACGACGCAGCTACATTGGCTGATAGGGAAGGAAGGGCTGTCGTGGACATGGCGCCACATTCCAACATCGTAAGAGACATTGATGAAGTGAAATCAAGGATAGAGAATTCCAATCTTCAACGAGAATAGGCATAGTGCCGTCCCGAGCACCAACCAGCAGTCAAGCATTTAGGAAGTGTGTGGAGCTGTGGGTGGAAACACTGGATTAATCTACAGCGATGACTTCATGAAGTATGATTTTGGCCCGACGCACCCCTTGAGGCCCATAAGGTTGAAGTTGACTTTTGACTTGCTCAGGGAAACGGGTGTGCTAGACAATTCTTCGGTAAGCATTCACTTACCTCGACAAGCGACTGAAGACGAGCTTCTATTGGTCCACACCAAGGAATACATAGAGGAGGTTAAGGCATTCAGCAAAACTGGTGTTGGATACCTGGATTTGGGAGACACACCCGCTTTCAAGGGGATCCACGAAGCTACTGCCATGGCCGTCGGTGGATCAATTGTCGCAGCCGACCTAGTCATGAAGGGGGGAGCGCAACACGCTTTTAACCCGGCAGGCGGATTACATCATGCTGGAATTGACCACGCAGCAGGGTTCTGTGTCTACAACGACATAGCTGTGACCATAAGGCACATTCAGCGCAACTATAGAATAAAGAAGTTGGCTTTGATCGATCTTGATGTCCACCATGGTGACGGCACCCAAGAAATCCTTAATAGTGACCCTACTGTATTAACGATTGACCTCCACGAAAGCGGAAAGTTTCTCTACCCCGGTAGAGGTTTCACCAATGAGATGGGAGAGGGGAAAGGTCGAGGCTACAAAGTAAATATCCCACTGCCACCTCTTACAAGCAGCGATTGTTACCTACGTGCCTTCGATGAACTAGTCCCACCACTTCTTAGGGCTTTCAAACCTGAAGTGATTGTGAATCAGTTTGGAGTGGACACGCATTTTGATGATCCACTCGCCCATCTGAGTTTGACCACGGAGACATACCGTGAACTTGCATCAAGGCTACATTCGATAGCACACGAGGTGTGCGATGGAAAATATGTCGTACTTGGTGGCGGAGGCTACAAACCCGAAAATGTTGCCAGAGCATGGGCGATCGTCTTCAGCACCATTAATGGGACTACCCTATCAGATAAGATTCCCAAGAAGTGGATCGACTTATGCAGAGAAGTAATTAAGAGAGATCCTCCAACCACTTTTTCAGATAAGTATGAGCGCACGATCAACAATGTTGAGCGTGAAACAATTACTAGGGCGATTGACCAAACAATTATGCAGATCAAGAATAACCTATTTCCAATCCACGGCATAAGACAATAAGACTACCCAAAGTCCAAATCGGCAATTCGAACTACCGACAACACAGAAATAGCGAGTTCAGCAGATTATTGAAAAATGAAAGAAAAGAATCGATAGAAAGTCAGCCAACGGGTTGAAGCTTCATCTGATCTTGTACTTATTGACTGCCTTCCAGTCTAGCTCGATTCCTAATCCTGGTTCTTGTGGTATCTCTACAAAGCCTTCCCTGTCAGGCGTCATCAGTTGCTTTGTTAGGTAGAACTCTCTCGGGAAGAAAGGCGACTCCATCCATTCACAGTTGCTCAGTGCCCCGATCATCTGGAGGTTTGCCGCAGCAATTAGCCCAAAGCCAAAGATGTGAGGAACACATTTCACGCCAATAGATTCAGCCATGCCTCCAATCTTCCTCACAGCAATGTATCCACCTGACCTAGTCACATCGGGTTGTATTATATCGTAAACTTTTTTCTCAAGAATTTCACGAAACCTGTATACACCGAAATCGTTTTCCCCTCCAACTATCGGAACACAGCTCCTTGAGCGTAGCTCTGACAGAGAGTCGATGTTATCTGACGGAAGAGGCTCCTCCAGCCATTCAACGTCGTACTTTGAGCAAATGTCTGCTAGTTTCAAAGCATCTTTCACATTATCATAAGCAGAGTTTGCATCCACCATTATACGGAGGTCAGGAGAGACTCCTCTAACAGCTTTGATACACTCTTCGTCTTCCTTCAATGATTTGCCGATCCTTATCTTCACTGCCTTGAAACCCTGATCCATTGCCACTTTTGTTGTATTTGCTAGTTGCATAGGCAACATCCAAAAAAGGAAGCTAGCATAAGCAGGGACTTTCTCCTTGTGTCCACCAAGAAGCTTATGTATGGGCTTATGAAGGCTCTTACCTATTATGTCCCATAGAGCGACTTCAACGACGCTGGTCGCTTGTGGTATGCCGAACATAATCCTATTTGTATAGTTATAGATCGTCTTCGAAATTGCCTCAACCAAGAATGGATCTTGCCCAAGTAGCACCGGTTTCAGGGCCGACTCAACGTAGGTAGCCAAAGCTATGTCGGAGAAGCTGAAGTGAGTGAGTGCTGTTCCATCGATCCCCTCATCAGTTCTAATAGTAACAAAAGTGCCCGTCGCAGCAAACCTTGGCATCGCCCCAATCTTTATCGACACAGGAACCTTTACTACAGTGGTTTGAATATCCGTAATCTTCATTTTGAGAAACACCTACCCGAAGTCATCGCAGTTTTCTTGCCCCGACTATATTTCTTTTCGTTGACAGTAATTCTCCTCATATAATAGATATAATTATTAGGCTTCGATCAATTAGATAATCCTGAGCATTCCTCACGTCCGTCTACCAAGTGCAATCGGCTGAAAAGGAGTTCGAAGCGAGCTTGCCGAAAGACACTCAAACCCTGGATGGATTTCTTCCGACGACTAATGAAAGAGAAGATACAGCTCACTTCGATGAAGTTAATCGCGGCAAGAGGCAACCTGATGATGAAGAAGAAACTGGTGCCGAAGAGTCGGAGGATGAAGCGGCTTATGATGAAGACGAAGCTGAGCTTGAAGTAGAAGGTATAGCGAGGCATAAATATGAATCCGAGAACATACCTCCATCCGTCTTGCTGTCTGTCAGATATGACGGGTCTGCTGGAATCGCTTTTGTTAAACTCTATGACCCTGATAAGAAGAAGCTTTACTTTTGGTATGACAACACTGGTCACCTTCCATACTGCTTTACTGAGATCTCCCCTCAAGAGATCAAAAAGAGTCATTTGGACATTATGAATCACCCTAGCTTCAAGGATCTTCAGGTTGTTGAGAAATACGATTTACTGAGAGATAGAAAAGTTGCAGTGACCAAGATCGAGGCTACCGACCCACTTGCTATCGGAGGCAGGGATGATTCGATTAGGGAACTCATACCTGATAATGTGTGGGAGGCAAAGATCCCTTACCACATCTGCTACACATACGACAGACAGTTAACTCCTGGGATGCTCTACCAAGTCAAGGGAGGCAAGCTACTTGCTGTTGAAAACAAGATACCGGACAACTTGCTCCGTGAGTTTTCAGGCATATTCAAAGATGAGCCTCCAGAGTTCAGGTCACTGCTTCCCCGCCTGTTGCCATACTTCATCCAACCAGCTCCTGACATAAGGAGAGTTGCAGTTGATATTGAGATCTATAATCCCGTAGCAGACCGCATACCTGATCCAACTACGGCTGAACACAAAGTCTCCGCAGTGTCTCTTGCATCAAACGATGAATTGAAGGAGGTCTATCTTCTAAAGAATCAAGGAGAAAGCAGCGCCTATGCCGCCCTAGATAAGTTTCCTCCTGACAGAGAGTTCAAAGTGAGACTGTTTGATGATGAAAAGAAGTTACTGGAGAGGGTTTTCGAAGTTCTGAATGAATACCCACTTGTCATCACCTTCAATGGCGATGCCTTTGACCTGCGCTACCTCGCGCATAGGGCGCGTAGACTGAACATTGTCCAGGAAGAGATTCCAATAGTATTGACAAAGGACAGAGCAGCGCTCCTATACGGCGAGCATATTGACCTCTACAGATTCTTCTTTAACCGCTCAATTCAAGTCTACGCATTTTCAAACAAGTATAGAGATATATCGCTTGACACCATCTCTCGTGCCTTGATTGGAATGGGAAAGGTGCAGCTTTCCAAGACTTTCTCAGAGTTGTCACCTTCTGAGTTGCTTGAATATTCGTGGCAGGATGCAAAGATAACTTTCGAGTTGACTCGTTTCAATGGGAATCTTGTGCTCAATCTGATACTTTTGATAATGAGACTGTCTCACTTACCGATAGAGGATGTGACTAGACAAGCTGTGTCGGCGTGGATTAAGAGCTTGTTTTACTTCGAACATCGTGCAAGTGGATATCTGATCCCAAGACCCCAAGACATATCTAGGACGAAGGGAGTAGCGGATACGAGGGCTACAATAAAAGGTAAGAAGTACTTGGGCGCAATAGTCGTCAACCCCAAGAAAGGTGTACACTTCAATGTTGTAGTACTAGACTTTGCTTCCCTGTATCCTAGCATAATAAAAACCAAAAACCTAAGCTATGAAACTGTGAGATGCCCACATGAAGAATGCAAGAAAAACAAGATCCCTGAGACGACTCATTGGGTCTGCATTAGGAAGCGTGGGATCTCTTCACTGCTGATCGGCTTCTTTCGCGACATAAGAGTAAGATGGTTCAAGCCCAAAGCCAAGGACAAGAATTTGGACAAATCTCAGAGAGGCTTCTATGAAGCTGTGTCCCAAGCGTTGAAAGTCTTCCTCAACGCGAGTTACGGAGTCTTTGGAGCCGACACATTCCCGTTCTACTGTCTCCCGGTAGCTGAAAGCACTACCGCAGTCGGCAGATACGCGATAACGAATACAATCAAAAAAGCTACCGAACTAGGGGTTGAAGTGATATACGGAGATAGCCTGGCGTACGATCGGAAGATCTTTGTCCAGACCCCTGAAGGCGATGTTAAGCTTCAGCAAATAGGAGAATTCGTTGACAGGCATACGGATCAAGCTGGCAAGTATAGGACACTGGCATATGAAAATATGATGACCAAATTCCAGCCAATAACCCGGTTGATCAGACACAAATATAATGGACAAATGCTGAGGATTACCGCTCAGCACGGTAGAACTGTTGTGACCCCACAGCATTCAGTCTACACTTACAAGGATGGAAAGATAGCTCTTTGCGATGCCAAAGAGCTGAGGAAGGGGGATCTTTTAATTTCTCTAACCAATCCCATCATGCAGTCGACGTACGATGAGAAGTACGTCTTTGATTTGGCAAAGCTGGATTGGGGAAGATTCAAGAACAGTGTTATGCTTTGGAAGGACAACCTTAGATTCCCAAGAAAAAAGGGCTTATGTCCCTATTGCATTAGGCACGTAGCTTACCTGTCGTCTCACGTCCACTATTCCCATTCAGATCGTAGACAAACCTTGCTTTCTAATGTTGATTGGAGGTTCGTAGGCGGTAGGAATGCCAAATCCGAAAGAATCCCCAGATTCATTAAACTGACGACTAATCTAGCCTGGATTTTAGGATTCTATTGCGCTGAGGGCTCAACCTCAAATGCTAAGACTAGAAGTGGCAGGAAATATATTCTGTCTTTTGGTGGGCAGAACAGGCAACATATCGAGAGAATAAAGGTATACTTTGATCAACTCCTCGGAAAGAACTTGAAGATCATAGAGTACACAGACAAGAGAACTAGAGAGCCAATGTACTATTATCGTATTTCTGGCATTCCTGTCATCTCCCTCTTCTCGCAGGCATTTGGGTGCGGAATTCGATCATCTGGCAAGAGGGTTCCGCACTTCATTTTCAGTTCTGATGAGGGCCTAAGGAGAGCTTTCATCAAGGGATACCTTGCTGGGGACGGATATACAGCGCGGGCCCCCAGATATAGGACTGTCTTCCCTGAATTCGCGACTAGGAGTCTGAATCTGGCGATTGGCGTGCAGCTGATCCTCAAATCCCTGAACTTTGGTAAGACTGTGTTTGGGAAGCAACTCAAGCACTTATACTGGAAGCGGCGAAAGGACAAGCCTGGGGTAGTTCAACTAAGGATACAAGGAGTTAAGAGCAATGAGAAAGAAGGCGAGAATTTCTGTTTAACCAGAATAACGGATATACGTCGAGCGAAATATCGTCACCCTTTTGTTTACGATATTGAGGTTGAGGGAGCCCACAATTTTGTTGACGCTGAAGGGATGATACTTGTCCACAATACTGATAGCGTGTTCCTGAAGAACCCGAATGAAGCTCAGATAGAAGCACTCTCAAAATGGAGCGTCACAAACCTAGGTATAGAACTGGAAACCGACAAAATTTATAGATACCTTGCCCTGAGTGAGAGAAAGAAAAACTACTTGGGAGTCTACGAAGACGGAACTGTCGATATAAAAGGACTTACAGGAAAGAAGAGAAATACACCTGAGTTCCTTAAGCGCGCATTCCAAGAAATGGTTCAGGCTCTAGCACACGTACAATCGCCTAAGGATTTTGATGAGGCCCGAAAGAGAATAAAAGAGATTGCACGCACGTGCTACAGAAAACTTGAGAAACATGAGTACTCGATGGAAGACCTGGCTTTCAGAATCGAACTGACCAAGAACCTCACCGACTACAAGAAGACGACGCCTCAGCATGTGAAAGCAGCAAAGCAACTTAGACAAAATGGTGCAGAAGTCAAGGCAGGAGACATAATCTACTTCGTAAAAGTCAAAGGATCAACGGGTGTGAAACCACTGAGGCAAGCCAACATCAATGAGATCGATGTAGAAAAATACAAGGATCACATAAAGACAACCTTCGAACAAGTGCTAGATGCCCTTGGAATTGGATTCCACGAGATAATGGGTTTCACCAAGATCGATGCATTCTACTAGCTTGGAACAGGCAAATTGCTGGTCTGCTAAGCTACACTTTCGCCACAATTTGGGCAGAATCTGGCTCTCAGAGGTATCTGCGCTCTGCAGTGAATGCAATGTGTCGGAGGTTCTTCGTCGTCTTCGCGCTCTTCCTTACGATTATCGAATGTCATAGACATGGTACCGGAACGCCTCCAGGCAACCGGCGTTCTTTCCATTCTATTCTCATCATCAGACGAACCGCTGCTACTCCTAGCGGAGGGCTCACCAAAAAGCAGACTCAGGTCGATTGGACTGTAAGATTTACCTTCTGAAGGAGGAACCTCTGGGGATTCTCTTGTTTCTCCATAAGATATGGAAGATCCTCTATAGTGGGAACCTGAATCGAATTGTCGCGAGCGCGTTGAGTCGACATGCTTATCTTCAAACGTCTCTACCGAACCTTGGTAAGCCCAAATTGGGTTCTTGAGAGAAGCTGAGTCAATGATTCTTCTCGAGACATCTATAAACGCTTGATGGCTACTAGTTTTGATTCTTTCATAATCTTCAGTTGTCAAGCCCAGGAGTTCAAGTGCACCATCTCTGTCTACGCATTTTCTATCGAGGCTGCAACAGTATGACAGCGAACCAAAGCATGTACGAAGCATTGCTAGCTCTTGGACACTCCTAGAGATGGGCTGGATCTTCGTGCCTCCAATCACTAGAGATGATCCTTCAGCCTTGATGTCCACGTATGAGTCACTAAGCAGCGCATCTAGAACTCTCTGAGCATCGTAAGCTCTTCCATTGATAATTATGACACCTTTGGCCGACGCTAGCCCCAAGAAATACACTCCCACTATTAGTAAGGTTGAATGTAAATATATCTCATTCTGTGCTGTGATGTGAGCTATCTGAGGTCTGCGCCAAGAAGTAATACCTAGAGAAGATCAACAGAACACGCGACGCTCTATATGCCAGGAAATCGAGTCAAGAAGTCGATGTGAACTCCACCTTCGACTAACACAGTAACTGAACTTAATGAAGAGCATCTTTGATGTCTTCTTCTGCAATTTGGGATTCAGGGAACTCGGTACCACAGAAAGGACACTTCACGTACTTGCATCCGAATGACGACGAGGGGCAACCTCCGCAAGCAAATGCTCGTCCATATGAGAGGCTGAAGTCACGTTTACACTTAGGGCAAGTTACCATGGTCAACTCATCACACAGGTGAGGAAAACATGGTGTCGGATATTAATGTTTCTTAATGTATAGATGCAGGTACAATTCAACAAATGAGCAAATGATACCGCAGTTCTTGTCTCCATTCTAGCCCTCGATGTATATTGATGGGCGATATGGCTGCGCTAGTGGTGCCTTCTTGGCTGGGTCGTAGATATCTTTGTCGTCAGCATTAATCACTTTCACATCAATATCTCCTACGTCCGTACTGAACTGGTTCCTGATGAAGCTCATGGCGTTCTCCAAGACTGGTTTTTCATCGAGTTGAACTTTTAGTCTTCGTTCAACCAGACGTCGTGGCATGACCCGTATAATGGAGTTGTAAGTACTCTGAACATATCTCGCTATAGCCTTTTCTTTGCCTTTCGCGAATGATCTAGACACTGCTTCTTTGATTATCAAGCCAACGTCTGTAACCTCACCTTCTGAAGTTGCTTCGAGCATAGATCTATATACGAGATACATCCATTTCGGACTTGTGTAGTAAAAGATTGCTTTTGGCTTTATGTTAGTCACTTTAGTTATTTCCCTGGTGTCATCTATGACCTTCATCAAGTAACCTTCTTGCTCTTCAGCGTCAACATCGATCAGCTTCTTATCTGTAATGGGCCAGGTTGCGGTAGAAACAAACCCTTTTCCGTTGAACTCTTCCCAGACTTCTTCACAGACGTGTGGTGCAAACGGAGCCAGTAGTCTTATCCAAGCGTCTGCCACTTTTCTGAGAACAATGTTCGAAGTGGCGGCTCTGTTTCCACTGGACTTGCGACCTCTGCAAGTCTCTTCGGCATTAATTCTTTTGAGGTACCAATTCAAGTCCAAGTCTAGCATGAAGAATGATTGTTGAATTGCTTCTCGTACTTCACACGCCTCCATGGCTTCTGTTGTCTGAGCAACGCGGCTTTGCAGAACAGACAGCATCCATCTGTCCAGGTTAGTCCAAGACGGGGTTGACTTAGCCTTTGATCCGCCTTTTGAGGCAAACTTCTTTGATGCTATCTCGGCTATGAGGTTACGGAACTTTTCAAGTCTCTCGCGCATGGTTGCTGAGAGTGAGTTGCTGAAGTTTGCGTCCGAAAGTAACTCGGATGAACCCAAGACAGAGATCTTTATAGTATCTGCTCCGTAACGTCTAACAGCATCACGTATCGGGATGGTATTGCCAATGGATTTGCTCATCTTTTTTCCATCCATTAGCACCATTCCGTTGGTGACGATTTGTTTAGGCCATAGGGCTTTGGGAAAGATGGCGACATGGTTAAAGATGAAGAAAGTCAGATGATTCGGTATGAGTTCACTGGCAGAATGTCTCGAGTCCAATGGGTACCAGTAGAGAAACTCTTTTCTCATGGATTCTATTGTTCTCTTGGGTAGCCCAGCCTTTGCCGCTTCAACGGGGTTGCCTCTGCCAAGGAATACGTAGTCGAATACATGGTCATTGAATTGTTCTTCCTTCAGGTTTTGCTCTCTTATGTGTCTGGCTATTGTGTAAAATGCCATGTATATTGTAGAATCGGATAGACTTTCAATTATCCAGTCAGGGGCTTGAGGCAGATTTGTTCCCAAGCCAGACTTCCGTGCGCACGCTCTGTACTTCAGCCAGTCTATGGTGTTCTTGTATTCTTTCCTCAAGCCCTCTGGTATTATGCGCATCTTTACCAGATGTTGATTGACGGTTTTCTTCCATCCTTCATCCCCGTAGTTTATGAACCACTGATTTTCAACGACCTTGACTACACACTCAGTCTTGCATCTGCAGTAAACAGGCTTGTTGGCTAATTCGTAGAATCTTCCCGCAGAGCCATTTTTCTCAAGCTCAGATTTGATTAGATCCTTTGCCTTTGAAACTCTCATGCCAGCGTATGAACTCGTATTCTCCTTCATGATTCCTTCATTGAACTCTCTCAAATAGACTTCTTTCGTGGCTTCCTCAGCCTTGCGATCCATTTGTGATTTCACATTCATATGGTCGACAACGTCGGCTGCAGGGAGATCAGAGTAGACACTGATCTTGATAATCGAAATCGGCGTTATTTCTTCAATGACGGAGGCATCTAGACCATACTTCTTCGACAGCTCTTGCAGTGAATCAGCTTTCTTCAAATCCCGCAGAGCAAGGTAGTCGTAAGGCGCATGTCCAGGAACGCTCATCACAAGCCCTGTCCCAGTCTTGGGGTCAACAAAGGAAGCAGGAAGTACGAGGACTTCCCTCCCATTCACAGGGTTTAATGCAACCTCTCCAACCAGTTCCGATCCAGGTATTGTTTTCTCGATTGAGAAATCAATTTTGTGGGCTTGGTACACGAGTTTCTCTAAGCACTCTTTTGAAGCTACCCATCTCTCTCCGTCTACATCAGCGATGCGATATTCCACCTCAGGGTTAACCCAGATGTTGGTTACACCAAAGAGAGTCTCAGGCCTGTAAGTCGTAACTGGCAGAATCAATTCGTTCTTCATTCTGAATTTTATCAAACTAACTTCAGTTATTTCTGGTTCAACGTCTCCCATAGTGTCATGTTGCCCTACTGGGTTGTTGTCATTTGGACACCAGCCAACTGGATGTGTCCCTTGAACAAGGTATCCCTTGCTGCCTAATTTCCTGAACTGCCATTCAATAAACTTTTTGTAAATCGGGTCAATGGTGGTGAATTCACGTCTCCAATCTATTGAGTAGCCCATTTCTTTCATTCCCAGCTTGAGCTCATTGTGGAAGTATTTGGCTAGAGTTAGGGGGTCTCTGAATTTCTTCACAATGTTAAGTGGAATATGGTAGTCCTGTTGGAATTCGTTTATTAGCTCTTCATCTTGGTTGGCGACTCTTTTCGCCATGGCTAGCACTGGTGTCCCAGTATAATGGAAGCCTTGAGGAAATAGGACGTTGAATCCTCTCATTCTCTTGTATCTAGCATAGACATCTGTTAACCCATATGTTCTCCCATGACCGATGTGCTGAGGCGCATTGACATATGGGTAGGCGACTGTTATGAAGAACTTCGGTGAAGATGGTTTGACATTGGCTTCGAAGATCTTTGCCTTTTCCCATCGCTTCTGCCATTTCTCTTCAATCTTTCTGAAGTCAAGATGATGCGCTACCATGACTGAATCAGACCTCCGCTATTGATGCAATAACTATTCTGCAGGGTGATTTTGGAAAAATCATATTTGAAGAACTAGATATGATGATTGCATTTCGGGGATGTTGATCCTGTTTACGTGGAGAATAGATGTTGTCTGCAATGCCGTTTGAATACTGTTTATGAAAAACAAATATCCGCCGATTGCCGCTATATAAGTATTCACACGAGGAGGAAACTTGCACAACAAAACGAGACACTCTAGAGAACGTAATCCCTCAGAACCATTGTAGTCCAATGCCTCCTCTCGTCAACGATCTCGGTCGTACATATGCAGGGTGTGGTTAATTAAGTGTTTGGTTAGCAATATCCGCAGACTTTTTATCATCAAGATGATTCCAAATGGCGATTTACCAGCACGGTAACTTAAATTGCCGTTGCTACATAATGAATTCTCTGTGGGGTGTAGCTAACTCATATGCCGAAATTTGTGGACCTCTTCGTAAGTGAGGTCCGGAAGAAACGAGACAGCATGAAGTTGAAACTAGAGAGAGGGGCTGTGTCACCTTTAGATGACGATTTCAGAAGTCTTTTTGTACAGAACTGGCATTCCTTACCGGAAGAACAAATCCTTGATGCTGCAAGTCAAACCTCAATAGCTGCGATCGATGGAAGTAGAGGCCTCAGAGACTACGCCAATGGATCTAGGCTCTTCGTTGTTAGAGGACTTGCCATTACAAACGTGGGAGAGCAGTTCCGAAAGCTCGAAGCTCAGATTTTCCTGTCTCAGGAAAGAGAAATCAACGTCGACAGATACATTCGTCAAAAGACAGAGTCTATAGAGCTCGCCGCAGCAAGCGAGGTCTTGCCTCACCTTAAGGGATCTAGGAGATTCATTCTCCTAGATGGCTCTCTCTATGGTAGAATGTTCCACCTCCTTAGAGATTCTCCGGTCGAAGGAGATCGGGATTTTATCCTCAGATATGTTAAGATGTACGCAGAGTTCCTTGAAGAGTGCAAGAATGAGAGAATAGTCTTGGTGGGCGTGAGTAAGGACTCTCGAGCCCATTTCTTAAGAGACCTATTTCTCGAAGGAATCTGTTCAACCGAAATGCAGGAACTCGAATCATTGATACCTGAAGAAGATATCAAAGAATTGAAGAGCCTTTTTGCGATAATTCACGATAAACCTAGTCTCTGCTTTCAGAAGGTTGCCAAGCTCAGGGGAAGATACGGCTCGGGACTCGACAAACTCAAGGAAATCATGCTGGAGTTCCTCCGAGCAAGACCTGATTTTCAGTTAATCATGAACTTTGCTCCTGATCCGGGTTTTTGTACGCCAGTTGAGCTGGCCGCTGATCAACTTTTCTTGCGAGAACTCCGTTCAATAAATAGAGACCCCGAGGGCTATGTAAGGCGCCACTTCAGAAATGCGATGATGGAAAACTTTAGCCAAGAAGATCATTTTGTCGCCTTCGCTACGGAAGTCGTTAAAAAGGTTCCTGAGTTCCCGACGATAACCTCTTTCCACTTGTTGTTGGATAAAAGAAGTACGCCACTGCGCGTCGATATACCGTCATGGATCCTTGGGATTGATGACAAACTGGGTAGTCTAAATGCTGGAAGCAGGTTAACGGATTTGCGGGGCGATATTTTCAAGACATTGAGCGATGTAATCGACATCTTAAGGTCTGGATACGCTGGCCTGACAGACTATAACGTGTGGTTGAAACGGGTAGACGACGAGGTTAAGCTTCGGGGAGTAGATATGGATACTATATATGAACGTGTGCTTGAAAAAGAGCTAGGGGTTACCTTAATGCACACAAGGGGGTATAGGCGTGTCAAGTTCCCATGATCTTGAGGAAGCAGGGATAATTGTTGGGGAAGCAAGCTCAACCGAGTTCACGTTCGTCTCCCAGAGGGAGAATTATCCACCGAAGTGGGAGTACCTTGTCATCAAATCGACAGAATACATCGATGGCGAACTTAAGCCCGTAGATGTTGTTGCCCAAGTCGAGAAGGTCACTTCGGTCAGTGATGTGATGACACAGCAATTGGATCTGGAGTCACTTGAGAGAATTAGGCGCGCAAAGCTTGATGAGATCAGAACTCTCGGACAGGCGAGAATAATTGGCTATATTCGAAAAGAATCAGAAACCGCCGCAAAGACAACCGGAGATGTAAAGTCAAAGGTTCTTCTTCCACGAAGAGCTGTTGCTCCAGGCGAACATGTGTACATCGCGCCTAGAGATGTTCTGAGGAATCTCTTCTCCTATTCGGAGGAAGAAGGACTCAATGTTGGGAGCCTGATCTCCAGACCGGACATACCCGTCTATCTGTCAGTTCAGGGGTTCAGGAGACATCTAGCCATAATTGCGCAAACCGGCGCAGGCAAGAGTTACTGCGCAGGTGTCTTGATCGAGGAACTCTTGGCTAAGGGAGCCTCAATCATTGTAATCGACCCACATGCTGACTACGTTCTCATATCACTCGCTCAAAGTGGCGGAAAGTACGAACACGGAGACAGAGCAACCGTTTTCCGCAATCCCTCGAGCACAGGACGCTATAGTGATAAAGATGTCGGGAATGTGAAACCCTATGAAATAGCATTTCAGGACTTGAAGCACGACGAAATATGTGACGTTGCTGAAATCAGGGAATCATTCACGAACCTGAGAGAGGCTGTGCGAGTAGCCTTAGAGGTGCTTAACGAAAGAGATAAGCATTATCTTCCTCAAGACTTGATCAAAACGCTTGAGGCAATAAGGGATGAGCCAAAGGAAGGGAAGAAAGACGAGAAGAGGGAGTTAAAGGTTGGGGCAGGATCAGCAATCAAGTACGTCAGAAGACTGGTTAACCTGAGAGTCTTTGGTTATCAATCGACGCCGATAACTGATTTGCTGAAACCCATGAGGGTTTCCATTGTTGACTTGTCGGGTCTCGAGGACGCAAGCATGGACTACATTGTATCAAGAATCCTGTCCGATGCTTTCACAGTTGTAGAAAAGCGGGAGTTTGATCTCCCCGTCTTCATAATCGTTGAGGAAGCACACAAGTTTGTGCCCCCTAGCACCGAGAACCCAACATTCTCGTCATATATAATAAACAAGATTGCCGCGGAGGGGCGTAAGTTTGGCATTTTTCTTATCATGATCACTCAGCGCCCATCAAAGGTACACCCAGATAGTCTAAGCCAGTGCAACAGCCAGATAGTCATGAAGCTTACCAATCCATGCGACCAGAGCGCAGTTGCGAACAGCTCTGAAAGAATGAGTAAGGATCTGCTGGACGACTTGCCAGGACTAAACCCAGGTGAAGCCGTGGTCGTAGGCGATGCGACCAAAGCACCTGTCATGGTGAAGATCAGAAGCAGAAAGACTCGAGAGGGCGGAGCAGACATAGATGTTGTCAACATGCTCAGACAAGCAAGGCAGGAAGTGGGTGCTCAAAAAACTACTGAGGAGAATAGGAGAAAACAGATCCCCCTGAAAAAGGGTCAATTCTCAGAGGTGTAACGGCTTTTGAGTATTCAGGTTATCCTTACCTCGGACAATCATCTGGACCCCGGCGCCATGCAATATGGACCAAGGAGATACGAGAGGAAGGAGGACTTCGTCAGGAGCTTTGACGCGGTTATTGATTATGCTTTGAAGAACAGACCTGATCTCTTCTTGGTCTCTGGAGACCTCTTCGATAATATACAGCCTAGGAACCCGACGCGTGCTCGAACAATGGATCAATTCAGAATGTTGCATGAGAAGGGTGTCAGGGTTTTCCTTGTTAGCGGACACCATGACACGCCTAAGAGTGTTGAGCAGGGAAGTTCACCGATATCAGTCTATGGCAATTCGAGGTACGTCACATTCTTCCAAGACTTCAGTAAACTCACATCGATGGTGCTCACTATAAACGGTAAGGAAGTTCAAGTTGCGGGGATCAGCTTCAACCCCGTTCTTCCATGGGGTTCGGATCCTCTCCAAGATACCAAGCTCACACCCCACTGCGATATAAACATCTTCATGTTGCATTACTCGATAGAAGGCTTCAGCGGTTACGGCCAATTCGAACCCCTAGTTCGTGCAAGTAGCCTACCCAAAGACTTTCAGCTTGTAGCAGCAGGGCACCTCCACAGGCATCAGAGGAGCAAAGTCGGCATGACTCAAGTCATTTATCCTGGTAGCACCGAACGAGTCAACTTCTCCGAGGAGACCGAGGATAAAGGGTTCTTATGGCTTGAATTGGATAAGAACGGCATCAATGATGAGGCGTTCATAAAAACTCCAGCTAGGACGCTCAAGACTGTTGAACTCAAACTGCCCAAGGAAGGTAGCGTTGATCGATTCGTGAAGGAGGCACTCTCGCAGCTCGAGGACCCTAAGATCGTTTTGAGATACAAGCTCATGGGCGCTGTATCAACGAAACAGCTATCAACATACAGAAGGTCAGACATACTCTCATCTACGCAAGGCAAGTTCTTCGCCGTCATCCCCGACGAAGACGGACTCGAAATAGTGGCAAGCAAGAAGATTACCGCTCTACCCAGAACCACACCACTTGAGGAACTTCGACGCTACTTCAAAGAGCAAATGGAGAAGGTTACCGGAGACGAGGACAGGAAGATCCTTGTTGAAGCGCTCAGACTCTGCGAAAGGCGTCTTCAGGAGGCGGGAGCATGGTAAAGCTTCTGAAGTTACAGACTCTGAACTTCAAGAAGACGAATGTAGATCCGCCACTCCAGCTTCCGGACGGCGTAACATTAGTCTGTGGACCAAATGAAAGTGGGAAATCTACGATACTTGACGCAATTCTATACGCGCTCTATGCTCGTGTCATACGACCAAAAGCTATTGCCAGCGTCGAGCAATTAGTGGCGTATGGCAAGAGCCACGCCATTGTTCGACTTGACTTTTCGATTGGAGATAAGGTTTACCGAGTTGATAGACAGCTCTACTTGAACCGGACAAGCACTGCAACGCTATGGGAGGTCCTCGAAGAAGGACAACTGAGGGTCTTGGCTACTGGCCAGAAGCAAGTTTCAGACCAAATCGAGAGGCTTCTCGCAGGCATATCATATAACGAGATCCTCGCAAGCACAGTTGTAGCTCAGAAGGACTTGGAACACCTCGTTAAGCAAGGACCTGGCGATAGGAAGAAAGTCATTAATGCATTCATGAACCTTGAAAGCTTTAACACCGTCCTGGATAGCCAGAACGAGGCAAGGAAAGACCTCGAAGGAACAGCCGCGAGACCAGGCAGGTTGACTACAGAGAAGAGAAACTTGGACGAAAAGCGGAGTCGAGTTGACCAGTACAACAAGAGCTTGAAAGAAGTTGAGGACCTCGAGCGAGATGTCAAGAACCTTGAAAAAGACATAGTCGACGCAAAGGAAAGTCAGAAGAAAGTCGACGAACTGCATGTAACGCTCAAGAACTACAAAGATGCCGTTGACAGAAAAGAAATAGAGAGTACTAAGATCGAAGAAAAAGAGAAGTTGGTGGAACAACTACGGGACCAGCTCAGAAAACTTTCCAAGGTCGAAACTCAAATAACGGACGCAACCAACGATCTTGGTAAGTACGCTGACTTGGATGAAGCTGAGGAAAAACTTGAAGCAGTGCAAGACACATTAGATGAAGCAAAAGCGGTTTCAGCGAAACTAGAAGACAGTAAGAAGAGGAAACAAGAAGCCTCAGGAACCATCACTGAACTTAAGAAGAGACTCCCCGCATCCATTGACCAGCGAAAAATCGCCCATATGGAACCAAAAACAGGGTTTGTCTGGCTCACACTGTCTGGGGGAATTGCATGTTTCTTTTTGGCCTTTATTCTTCTGGCTGTTGGCACCTCACTATTCCTTTCAGTGTTTCCAATGATTCTTGGCGCGGTCGCCATCCTGTTCGTTGCTAGGAGGACGCTTGTAGAATCAAAACTCAGAACGATTCTGTTAGACATCAGGACACTTAGGGAAAAACGCTTGGACCTCGAAAAATTTAGAAAGCATGTCAACGAGTTCGAAAAAGAGAAAACGAAGTGTGAAAAGGATATCCTGAGCACATGCGAGAGCATCAGGCGATATTCTTCAGTACTATCCAAGACCAAAACCAAGGGATCCATTGCCGTTGCGCAAGCCCTAAGCAACGCCTTGAACAAAGACAAAACTGAGAAGGATAGGATAGAGCAACGCCTGAGAGACCTTCAAGAACAGGTCAAGGAGAAAGCTTCGACCGAAGAAAACTTGAGTAAGAACGAAGAGCGCCTCGAAAAGCTGAAATCGGAGCGTGCCAAAATCAGATTCCCAGAATTGCCGAGAGGCGTGGAGTTCTCGGAAGAGCTGTTTGAGAAGACCAGTGAGGAGCGAAATAGGAAAGGTAAGGACTTAAGAGGAAAAGAACAGAAGCTCGAGGACGACGAAAACCAGTGCAAGAAAGTGAGACAATTCATCAAAGAAAACCAAGACCTCCCCGACAAGGTGAAGAAGCAGACTGAGCTCGTGACTTCCCTAGAGCATGACTTGAACGTCGCGAAGACGGCGATACTCGGCTTGGAGAAAACTGCTGAGGCTCTAAGAAGCAGAGTAAAGCCCTACGTAGAACAGTACATGGAACTCATACTGCCTGCAATCACTAATGGAAGGTATAAGGCCGCAGAACTTGACGAAGACTACAATCTCAAGGTTTGGGACCCAGACGCGGGCGAATTCAAGAGCAGGGAAGTCTTTTCAGGCGGCACCGAAGACCAGTTTCTGCTGTCAATGAGGCTCGCTT
The DNA here is from genome assembly GCA_019058495.1 of Promethearchaeati archaeon. Classification (GTDB taxonomy): domain Archaea; phylum Asgardarchaeota; class Atabeyarchaeia; order Atabeyarchaeales; family Atabeyarchaeaceae; genus JAHPYV01. The sequence goes on along the minus strand of JAHPYV010000021.1, from coordinate 1,614 downwards.
TTGCAGTAGCGCTACTGCCAGAGATCAAGGGGATGCACCCAGAGTTCCTATTTCTTGACGAGCCTTTGGGCAGTTCGGATGACGCGAGGAGACAAGGAATACTTGAGCTACTAAACACTGAGCTCTCGTCGAAGTTCAAACAGATATTCCTCATTAGCCACGTAGGTAACCTTGAAGCAGAGGTCAGAAACTTGATAAGACTCGAGAATGGCCAAGTGACTGAAGTTGTTACTGCATAGTACATGATTCTTCTGTGAGGCATACATCCTCAAAATTCAAAGAGAGAGACTGACCACAGTTGCCGCACGAAGAAGATCAACCGATAACGAAGCACAAGTTCCTTCGCGATTCGATTGCTGTTAGAAAACTATGATTCCTTTGCGACTATCTCGGCTATGCCATTCGCTACCACGTCTGTGATCTTCTCTCTATATGACGTGTCAATTGCAACCAACCCGTACGATTTCACTCCCAAGATGGATTCTATTTCTTGAGGTGAGAGTCGATTCGGCATATCTTGTTTGTTAGCTATTCCGATAATTATTGCTTTGGGTTCAATAGTCTTCACGAGGTTAAGGAGGTTCTTTGAACGTTCAACATTTGTTCTCGAGGAGTCTGTTACAAGTAGTACCAGTTTGGAGTTTCTTAGGAAGATTGGCCATGTTCTGTGATACTGTTCTTGCCCTGCAAGATCCCAGACTCGGATTCTAGCGTTTCTAATTAGTATGTCTTCCCTGTCTACGTTGGCGCCAATTGTTGGGAAGTATGCTGCAGGTGCGGCTACTCCTTTCAGCAGTTTGAATATGGTTGTCTTCCCCACGGCTCCGTAACCGGCTAGGGTCAGCTTAATGATCTGTGTTTCTTCTTCGCCTGCGCCTGATTGCTTGCTTGCTGGCGCTTCTATGACCTCGACCTGCCTTTTTAAGACCTTGTCACCGATCTCCTCAAGGGACCTATCTGCAGCAGCGATGCTTTTTATTTGGATTACTTCCGAGCCCTCAGAGCCTTTCGTACTTCCACTTCTTGGAGAAGCGCTTTCGGAAGCGATGGATCTTGCACTGCCGATGTGGCTGGTGTCGCCTTCGACTTCTGCTCCCAAGTTAGCCTCTATGTCTCTGAGTTCAACACCGAGTTTCTTCAATGCGTCAATTAGAGAGTCTACTAATGCTTCCAGTTGACTAGCAATCTTGACTACTCGGGCTATCGATTTCTTCTCATTCCCGTTCACTGCTGTGGACCCACCTTTGGGCATGAGTAGAATTACTCCGATGTATGTTGACCAAGAGGAACTCTAATTAATGGACTTCCTACCACGCGAGTTCGGTATTATACTAGTTATTTACCCTCATATATCTGTTTACTCGATTGCGAACTTAGCATTCTTCCCACATCGACGTGTGTTGGAGCGATGAAGTATTGTATAGGCGCATGTCTTACTTCCTGTCGCTATCTTTTTCCTTTGTTTCCAATTTGCCACGTCCCCTAGTCTGGACATCGGTGGACTGAACTCTCTTCCATGGGGGATGGCTTTCGATGAATACGAAGTTAACTTCTGGAACATCTATGCTAAGCAACTGCATTAGCCGCCGCATTACACGTGATTCTGTATAGTGT
>JAHPYV010000200.1 GCA_019058495.1 Promethearchaeati archaeon | reverse complement strand
CATTAGAAGTGCCCCACGCTACTTTCGGATTTCTAGGGCTCGTCTTCGGGATATTATTCGTTTTCAACAAGAAGCCAAAGAACTTGAAACGGTGGATGGATCTGACTGCCCTTTTCTGGTTCCTCGCAATTATCCTTGGATTAGTCCAGTACCTATACATCGCTGGAATAATCTAGATGCACAAAATGCCACGCAGCGTTTTGATCTGGCGTTACCGTGGAAGCATCTGGGGACGAGAATGCAGTAACTCCTAGCAGTGAGAGCACAAAGGACAGCCGTTAATATCGAGCTGATTCCAATCATATTGCAGATAGACAGTCAAGAAACTATGAGTTCACCTTGGTACCCGCAGCCTATCTATCTTTGCGGTTGGGCGTTCCTATCTTGCCCTTTTTCCGGTTGCTTTTCGTAGCGCGCGCGCCTGAAATCAGCTGGCCGAAGGAGGGGTAGGTAACGCGATGCGCTCATAAGACTTATTAGCAGAAGAACGCGATAACCTAACAAAGAAGGAAACATGTCAGAGATGGAAAAAGATGGTAAACTTAGAGCTAAAAGAGTACTTGCTAGCTTTGGTGTTCATAGTCTTCGGCATACTTGTTATCGTGGTTACGAACCTGTTCGAAGTGCTGGTCGGCATAGCCTTCATAGTGTTCGGCGTACTTCAGCTCATACCAAGAAAATCGAAGAAGTAACACGCGTTGTAGAGCAATCATCCCTTCTTCTTTTTTGTTTTTCCGAAGGCTTTTTCGTTTGAGAACGCGTTGGCGTTATAGAAATTGGTAATGACGTGACATGAACCTGCCAAATAGTCCTCGCTGAGGGATGAGTCCTGTCAAGCATGGGCAGGTAACGTGGCAGCGCGTCGCGTTAGAACCGAGGTCAACACAAGTTCAGATTACTTTCTTTATCGAAAAATCGCATGGGAGACAGGATGTCATAGTAATTAGCAAGGTCGACGGTGAAAGTAGCGCATCTTCCCCCACAAGCATGCGATCTTCACAGGAGATCACTTGATAAGAGTATACTAGCGAAAAGAAAGCGTTTTATATTATCTTGGTGGTATTTAGGCTCCTAAGAACCAAGGATTGGTTCCGGACACGCCATCCGAGTATCTTGTGCGGATTGAGGAGTGTCATCAGCCAGCAATTGGCAAGGAGGTGGAGAACATTTGAGTGAAACCAAGAAAGGAAAAAAGCAAAGCCAGCCTGCAACTGCGATCTCAAAAGACATCAAGGATGCCACGGCTAAACTTGAGAAAGATCTCAACGAAGCGTTGAGGCGCATCCAGAGTCTCAAACCCACCGAGGAGCAAATGAAGAAATCTGCTGATGAAATAAGGAGCCAATTCGAAAACAGAATAAGTCAGCTCCGTTCCTCAATTGACAAGTATGTTGCTAATGCGAACGTTGGGCCAGATTTGAAGGAACAGTTCCAAAAACTCAGGAATCAACTCCCAGAACTCAGGCATAAACTAGAGGAGTCACTAGACAAAGGGACTACCGAGATCTATACGAAGCGCATCAAAGGATTCGTGGATGATGTAAGCTCAGCGTTGAAACGTTTGCGCAGCAAGATCGGCTACTAAACTGCGCATCACTATCTCAAAGGACAGAACACACTAATCAGGGAAAAACCGTTAAGCCGTGAATGTATCTTTTTCAATTCTTTCCCTGTTTTTTCTTGTGTCGCTCATTGCCGAATAATATTCAAAATGAGAAAAAGATATGTATTGTGGCCCTCCTAAAGAAAAGGCGGGCTCACTTAGAATAGTTTCTCTCGGTCAACTTGTCTTCTCCAGAACATACCCCATATCAAGAGAATCAACGACGCAACGATGGCCCCTACGCCAATCAGAACTCCAAGACCGAATGTGATATCATGCAAGGTACCTGATAGAAAAGATATGTCTATGAGCGCGTAAACTAAAGCAATGAATCCCACTACTATCCCGACAACTGAGATCAATATGAAACGCGTGGCGTAGAAGTCAATTTTGGCGTAAACGTGGTCTCTTAGTGTCTCCCAAGTGAATACGCGAGGCCTCTTCTCCTGCTTAACTTTCTTTTCCTGCTTGACCTTCCTTACTTTCTTTGGCATGACTCCTCATCTCCATTTCGATTTGCTACTTTCTCTTGGCAGACTTTGGATTCAGTCTCTTTCCTTCGTTTCGTAGCCAGAATAGACCCCAGAAATTCAGAAAGAACCCTATAATGATGAAAGCCAAACCAATGAAGATTCCAAGAACTACCTCAATGGAGGATATGGATAGTCCGAACACCGCAAGGAGAAGGAGCACGTAAGTCATGCTCACCATTCCGACAGCCACTGCAAGAACGCTGATAACCATGAACTTTGATGCAAGAGAAATGATTTTCTCACTTGCTTCCACATCAACCTTGCTTGAAGACATCTCTGACCCTCCTTGAACTCTCATCCTTCTTCTCTTAAAGGTTGAAGACGGTGTATTCTCTACGCTTATAATAGCTTTTTGTTGAATGCCTTTTTATACTAAGCAGAACCTACCTTCTTTGAAGACAAAGCTGAATCAGCTATGTGAACTTCCACAGAGAGTTGGGATCCGATGAAGGAGTTCTTGAAGAAAATACTTGCCCCAGTAGACGGGTCCGAGCCTAGCCGCGAAGCTGAGCAGGTGACTGCGCAAATCGCTCGGAAGACTGGAGCAGCTGTGACGGTGATGCACGTAATACCTTATAGTCTCATCTACGCAAAGTTGAGGTCAGGCTACGAGGTACCTCGCGACATAAGAAATCAGATCATAGGAGCCATAGAGGACAACGCGCAGAAAATAATAGATGATGCACTCGCGTTCTTCACAAAAGAAGGGATAACAGTAGACGCTAACAGACAGAATTACGCTGATGTGGCATATAGCATTCTGAAAACCTCGAAACGCGGGTACGACCTTATTGTTATGGGCGGTCGCGGAGAGAACGAGAAGGATCCATATGCAATTGGAAGTGTAACCAAGAAAGTGATGGGACACAGTGATGTCTCAACGCTTATAATTAAGAAAGTGTCTTCGTTTTCAAAGATGCTTGTATGTCTTGACGACTCTCAATACTCGATCAATGCACTGAAGTTCGCCCTCCAACTTGGAGACAGGATGGGTTCAAAGATCACATTAATCAATGTTCAAGAATCTAAGATACATGAGCTATCGCCCGAAACTGCCGAAGAATTAGGTCAACAGATAATCTCACATGCTCTTGGTCGCATCATGAGGAGCGAATTAAAGGTTGAGAAGCGAGTCGCATTTGGTATTCCCCCCGAGAAGATAGTCGGGATGGCTGAGAAGGAGGATCAAGACCTAATTGTTATGTCGAGTGTTGGACTTGGAGCAATCAGAGAATTCCTGCTTGGAAGCGTATGCGAGGACGTAGTCCAGAAGGCTAGATGTTCTGTTCTTGTAGTTCCACCCGGAAGATGATTTCAATCCGAAATGGAGAGGATGATTGATCGCTGCCCGCACATTCTTTTTCTTCTTTTCCGTCGAGAATTAACTGAAGGTAGAGCAGATGATTTCAAGTCTCCCGGATATTGTACCGGCCGAGGACAGTGCTGAATACTTATAAGGTCTCATAATGTAATAGAGAATAAATCTGCGTAGCGCAACCACTCAGATTGGCTTCCGCCGCGGTTTCGTGGGATAGGTGCTGCTTATTGATTCGCGCATAGTCAACGATAATGAAGAGGTGGAAAGATGTCTTCAAAGAAGGTTAGTGGAACCTGCTACTTCCTAGGTCACAGTCATCTAGATGCTGCATGGCTGTGGCCATTCAGTGAAACAAAGAAAGTGTTTCACGATACCTGTGAAATCGTTCTCAGACTCATGGAGAAGTACCCAGACTGGTGCTTTTGTCAAAGTAGCGCCCAATACTACAAGTGGCTTGAGGAAGAATACCCGGACACATTCGACAAGGTCAAGAAGAGAATCAGGGAGGGGCGCTGGGAGATCGTCGGAGGCTCATGGATAGAAGCAGATGGAAACCTTCTTTCAGGAGAATCATACGTGAGGCAGTATCTCTATGGAAAGAGGTATTTCAAGCACAAGTTTGGAGTCGACGTTAAGGTTGCTTGGATGCCTGACTCCTTCGGCTACGCATGGACTTTGCCTCAAATAATGAAAGGGGCGGGTATGCAGTTCTTTCTAACGCAGAAAATGAGTTGGAACGACACGACCTTCTTTCCTTACTACGTCTTCAGATGGAAAGCCCCTGATGGCTCCGTGATCCTAGCCCATCAGAATGTCGGAGGTTACAGCGAAAACGTATACGAAGTCGAAGTAGTTGGGCAGATGAAACAGCTGTACTCACGTCAGAAGCTAGACGACTTACTTGTCCTCTTCGGAATCGGAAACCACGGTGGGGGCGTCGCTGAAGAAATGGTCAAAAGATCAATGGAGATCGTTGGAGGAAAGAAACAAGTCAAAGGTATTTTTCAAACAGCCAAAGGATTCCTTACATTATTGGAAAAGAAAATCGAAGGAAAGAAAATTCCCGAGGTTAACGATGAATTATACCTTCAGTACCATCGAGGAACCTACACAACCCAAGCCAAGGTCAAGAGGAACAATAGAAGAGCAGAATCGCTCTTAGAAGTTGCTGAAAAGTTCTCGACCTTAGCCAGGAAATACGGCTACAAGTATCCAACTGAGGAGCTCAGAGAAGCATGGGAGAAGTTGCTCTTAAACCAGTTTCATGATGTTCTCCCCGGATCAGGCATACCTGAAGTCTACCAAGACTCAGAAACATACCTACAGTCAATCTTCAGCTCGATCAGCACAATAGTTTCTCAGGCTCTTCTTGCTATTGCAGCGAGAATTGACACCACAGGCGAAGGTCGATCAATTCTTACCTTCAACCCTCTTTCGTGGACGAGGAGCGACGTTGTTGAAGTGCCATTAAGAGAATTGGGAAACGTATTTGAGATCTATAATGATAAGGGTCAGATAGTTCCGTCGCAGATAATCGAAGATGAGGGAAAGGTTATCTTTGTAGCAGAGGATATCC
>JAHPYV010000020.1 GCA_019058495.1 Promethearchaeati archaeon | reverse complement strand
ACATTGCGATAAGTGTAGGCTCCAGTTTGCCCTGTCTTGTTTTCAACGCGGGTGTTGGTCATAGCAGCGAGGGTCTCCCGCAACATAGCAAAACATCCGTAATAAGCTGAAGAAACGAGATCTAAATGGAGGTACTCGCGGGCAACATTGGTGTATGGGTCAAAGTCATGATACTTGTACGCATCCCACGTCAGATCATAAACATCTCCTGCGACCGTGTCTCCTTTCCCTGGTTCAATTTTACTTGTGTTATTGCTATTAGAGGAAGAATAACTGATTCCCTGTATTCCTGTTTTGATTGACCCATTGACTTCAATCTGACTTGTCCCTTCCATCTGGAGTGCAAACGAAGCATTGGTTGTAATCAGATTCTTCCGATAGCTCTCGTCGCCATAAGGATCGTATAGAATGAGTAAGGGCAGATACTCTCTTTCGGTGAACCTCCCCAAATATACCTTGGTAATAATGTGAAGGTGATTCACCCGTATCCTGTTATTCGTAACCAGGTACAATGACGAAATGAGCATTGTAGTGCACAATGTCAGGATCACTAATGCAACTAGCACATTACGTGCATTCTTCTCCACGTTCCCTCCTCCTATGATGTAAGGTTGTCAGATCTAGATATAAGTTTCACCATTCCATCAAGGATTTGGATTGTGTGATCGCATCCTAGGGTCTGCTCAGATTCCTCAGACGCCCAGTTCATTCTGGAAACTTTCTTGGAAGCACTGAAAACAACAATTCTTAAATTCCCCCTCATCACAAGTACAAAGCGGAGGAGTAATATATTGTCTGAAAGAGAGAAGAAACTTCAACAAAAAGTAAACATGCTGAATATGGCTGTGATGAACTGGTGCAGATGGCCATCACTAGTCCTGAGATACACGATTGACACCTATGGAGAAGAGGCTCTTGAAGGACTGAAGAAGAAGTTCAAAGAATCAGGGGTCAAAGTCGGACCTCTTACTCAACGAGCGCTGAGAATTGAGGAACAGGACGCCACCGCAATGGCTAAAGTAGTTGACGTGAGTGATGAAGCGGTCGACATAGAAGGAGAATGGACTGAACTGTCAGCTGGGAGAGCTGTAAAAATAGAGAAGGTATGTCCGATAGCGAGAGGTTTGAGAGAAGGGCCAGAGTTTTGCAGTGAACTTATACCCGCATTTATGGAGGGAGAACTGGAGGGCATGGGAATACCGTTCCGTGCAGTCATAGCCAAGAACTTGGCGAAAGGGGATTCCGTCTGCGAAGTCATAATTGAACCCAAAGAGTGAACTCACAAGATGCCAAAAGACAAACATGGCGAAATCCTTGGAACTCTCCGGAAAATCGTCGGAAAAGACAACGTCTCAGACAGCCCAGAGGAAGTATACTACTACTCAGGTGACCCAAGCACCGAAAGTCCTCATGCCCCGGAGTACGTAGTTCTGCCCAAGACTGTTGAAGAGGTCCAAGAGGTTGTCGGGCTAGCCAACCGCGAGAAGATCCCGATCACGCCAAGGGCAGGAGGCTTGACATTAGCGGGTTTAGCCATACCAAGTGCTGGCGGGATCCTTCTTGATTTGAAAAGGATGAACAGAATCATTGAGGTAAATCCGAATTCCATGTATGCTTTAGTTGAAAGTGGGGTCACAACTGGGCAACTGAAGACCTTCTTGGAGAACAATTTTCCAGACATGCAGTTTTCAGTGCCGCACGCGCCGCCTATAGTGTCTGTTATTGCCAACGCTATCGTTTATGGCGCAGGACACGTTTGTCTGAAGTATGGCACAAACTCGGACATGATCAATGGACTTGAAGTCGTGTTGCCCACAGGCGAACTACTTAGGACAGGGGTCTGTGCTGTTAACAACAAGTCCTGGTTCTCAAAGTACTGTCTCCCCGACTTCACCGGACTCTTTCTCGGTTGGTTTGGGGCTACTGGTATCATAACGAAGTGTGCTATAGAGCTCTGGCCCAAGCCAGCGATACGTGACGCTGTTTACTATGCGATTGATGAAGCGGATGACATGGCTGAGATTCTCTTAAGGATTACCAAGGCTGAAGTCGCCGACGATATCTACATGAACAGTTGGACAGGTACCAGTTCGGAGCGTTTCGAACTTTCCCAGAGACCGAAGGGAATATCGGAGCTCTACTTAGATGTCATCCTAAGCGCAAGGTCGAAAGAGGAATACGACTCAAAACGAAGAATTGTGGAGCAAATAGTGGATGAGGAGCAAAAGAAGGGAAGACATATAAAAGTTCACAGTCCGCCGCAGTCGTTGCGCGATTTCATATTGCTTGTGCCACAGCCACTACAATTCATGGATCTTAAGAAGGGAGGAGGATCAGAATACTTGGGGTGCTATGTGCCGACAGAGAAGATAGAGGCAGCCTACAGGGAAGGTATCAGAATAGCCAAGAAGTATGGCTTCCAGTATCTTCAAGTGATCAGACCATTCAAGGCTGGACATGCCACTGCAATCATGTATGCTTTCTCGTTCAATCACTCAGATTCAGAAGTAGTACAGAGGCTTCAAACTGTATTGGCTGAAATCTGCGATTCGGTAATGGAACTCGGCGGTATTCCTTGGAAGCCCTCGCCTACTCTTCAGAAACTAGTCCTCAAGCGAGCAGACCCGATATTTGTTGAATTCATAAACAAAGTGAAGACGATGTTAGATCCAAATGGTATAATGGCGCCGGACAAGTGGAGTCCAGAGGAGTGAACGACAATCATGGGTAGAGGCTTGGAAGCTTACAAAGAAATGGTTTCTAGGTGCTACAAATGCGGTTACTGCAAATTCACAGGCCCTGTCATATCCCAAGTGGAGATAAGGGAAGCCCCGTTCTACGTTAACTGCCCGTCCTACGAGAAATTCAACTTCGAGACGTATAGTGCGAGTGGAAGGGTTTGGGCTGCAAAGGGGTTAGTTGAGGGAGATCTGAAGTGGAGTGATAGGCTCCTCGATATAGCATACGCTTGCACAACCTGTGGGAACTGCTCTAATCAATGCGCCTACGAAATCAGCAAACATGTAGTTCAGATAATAGAGGCTGTAAGAGAAGAGGCTGTAGAAGCTGGAGTTGGCCCAATGCCAGCTCACAGGAAATTTGGGGAACACTTAGTCAACCAACATAACCCTTACTTTGAACCACAAAACGAAAGATTGAGATGGATTCCAAAAGATGTAGTAACTCTGGGTAAGTCTGATCTTCTCTATTTTGTTGGATGCACTTCCTCTTACAGAGAGAAGGAAATCGCACAGAAAACTGCTGAGACGCTAAATGAGCTAGGAGTGCAGTTCGCAGTTGCATCTGATGAGTGGTGCTGCGGTTCGCCCCTTCTCAGAACAGGGCAAGTTGACGCCGCCAAACAGCATGCAATCCACAATGTGGAGCTAATCCAGGCAATGGGAGTCAAGACAGTCATAACTTCTTGCGCAGGTTGCTACCACACACTGAAGACAGATTATCCCGCCAAGTTCAAGCTATATCCACGCTTCCGCGTGCAGCACGCAACCGAATACCTAGAGAAGACACTCAAACAGCAAGGAAGATTCGTGATGAAAGGCGAAGGACCAACCGAGAAGACCAGAGTCACGTATCATGATCCATGTCACCTTGGGAGGCGATCAAAAGTCTATGATGCTCCAAGATCCATAATAAAGAGCCTACCCGGGCTTGAACTAGTTGAAATGAGAAGAAACAGAGTGAACTCGTTGTGTTGCGGAGCTGGCGGAGGGGTAAAATCTGCATTTCCAGATTGGTCTTTGGAGATGGCCAAGAGTAGAGTCCGAGAAGCGCTAGAGACGGGAGCAGATATACTGACCTCAGCTTGCCCATTCTGCAAGAGAAATCTCAGCGATGCCGTCAAGGATACGGCTTCCAGTCTGAGGGTTCTTGATGTTGTTGAACTGGCTTGGGAGTATCTAAGGAAATAGGTGGCCTTAGCTAAGGCATCCGAACGTTTTTCTATTTTCCTTTGAATTTGGGTTCACGTTTTTCGAGGAACGCCTGCATCCCTTCTCTTACATCCTCAGTTGAGAAGCATTCAACAAATGCGTCGTTCTCAATCTTCAATCCGTTCTTCAGATTGGTTTCAAGCCCTTGATTCATTGCTCTCTTCGCGAGCTTCAGTATTATTGGACTCTTGCTGATAAGCTTCTTTGCAAGCCCCATCGTTATTTCCTCAAGTTTCTCCGGCGGAGCGATTATGTTTACTAAACCGATCCTCTCTGCTTCTTTTGCCGAGATTCTCTCACCGGTTAGGATCATCTGTTTGGCTTTAGATGAACCTACTTTTCTCGGGAGCCGTTGGGTCCCGCCCCAACCGGGTATGATCCCGAGGCTTATCTCTGGTTGGGCAATCTCTGCGGTTTCAGATGCGACGACAATATCGCATGCTAGGAGTATTTCGCACCCTCCTCCCAGCGCAAGGCCATTAACCATGGCGACAACTGGCTTCTCATAATCTGCTATCATGTCGCACATGTTCTGTCCTCTGGTTGAGGATGCGCGTATTTGGTCAAGCTTAGGGGAAAAAGGATCTATGCCACTCTCAGTTAGGTCAGCTCCTGCCGAGAACATTTTCCTCTTTCCTTCCATCTCGCCACCAGTAATTACCACTACTCTTGCCTCACTTTTCTTTATGTGTTCTAGAGCATCTTTGACCTCGGCGATGACGTCGGGGCTAACTGCATTAAGTTTATCTGGCCGGTTCAGGGTTATTTTTGCAACCTGATCTTTCTCTTCTACTAGAATGGTTTTGTAATTCATTTCATGATTCACCTCTACTATTCAATCTCGTTTCAGTTTTGCCACAAGATTATCTTCTTGTTGCAGTTCGATTTGCAGAAGCTTCCTTAGCAGCTTTTCCTCTGCTTCTCTTGGTAGTCTCCGTTTTGGTTTTGTAAAGAAATTCTTGGATGATCTTGACTATTTTGTCTGGGGCGTCTTCTTGGAGGAAATGGCTCGCCTCTGACAACTCGTGGACCTCCGTTCCCGGGTAAGCTTGAAGCCACCAGTCAAGAATCATCCTTGGGAAAACCGGATCCTTAAGACCCCAGATGATTACCTTGCTTTTGTCGCGAAGCAGATTTCGCCGCTCTAGAATGCTATGCATGAGAGGAGCGCTGGGATGGTTCCTCCCTACAGGAATGTCAAGTGGAAATGCAATTGCACCCTTGCAGGAAGCTTTGTTGGGAAAAGGCGCTGTGTATGCTCGGATCATAGTTTCTGTGATCTTTGTTGCTTTGCTCACTCCTCCCCCAAGCAAACCGGGTAGACTCTTCTTGAGGTTTCCCAGAATCCTTTCGTAGGTTCCCTTCGCTAACAAGTCGCTCACCCATGTCTTGGTATGCTCCGGATAAACCCCGATTCCTGTGTTCATTATCACAAGGCGCTTGATCCTGTCAGGATAGTTCACGGCGAAGCCAAACATGATGGGGCCGCCCCAATCCTGACCTACTAATGTCAGATCCTCTAAGTCTAGTTCGAGGATTAGTTTAGTCAGGTTGTCTATGTGCTGAGCCAATGTGTAGGGCATGTCTTGCGGCACGTCGCTTTTGCCGAACCCCATGTGGTCTGGTACGATCACCCGATTCGTCTTTGAGAGGGGAGAAATAAATTTGCGGTAAAGGTATCCCCAAGTCGGTTCTCCGTGAAGGCAAATGATAGGCTCGCCTCCGCCTTCGTCAACATAGTGCATTTTGAATCCGTTGATGGTTTTCAGATTAGGTCTGAATGGCCAAGTTCCATCGAAAGTCTCATGCAGGATCTCTTTCTTCAAGCGACTCACCTTACGGCAATAAGGTTTTCCCGACTACTACCAACACATGATCCAAAACTTCAATCGATTGAGAATATAGTCCAATTGGCGAATCCATGGCGTACCCGGTTCAGTATGCAGACATGAGGTTCCTTTATGTTTGTCACCAGATAAGGCACTTTCCATTATATTGGCTACCAATCAAACATCAGAATGCCATATGATCGTTTTCGCATAACGCTGAAAAGTGACCCATCTGCTAATGAGAACCAACTCAACTTGCCATAGAATCAAGTTCGGAAGAGAACGGCAACACGTTGAGGTACCAAAGAAGATAAGGTAGCAGAATATGAAGAACGATCCGAGCAACACAAAAATCGTCTCACTCAATCAAAGACAAAATCCCTTTGTCGTGGAATGCTATCGATCCTAGCGCTTTGGTTACTCAGTTTAATGCCTCGCCTTCAGACGATCGACCTCATCTCTTGGTATCACCAGGAAACCGACGCCCCCAGCCTCCCGCACGAGCTCAGCTCGCATGCCACCATGTCGATAAGACGAATATAATGCATCGCGTGAAACACTTAGCAAGTCAGCAACCTCTTGAAGTTTCATCCCTTGATGTCTAACCCGCTCCACCCATTGTGCTTTTTGCATATCCCTCTCTTTCAGCATGGCGGATAGTGACTCCATGAATTTTCTCACTTTCCAAGACCATCGATCAATCCTTCTCCGAAGAAGGGCCTCTCTCCCTTTTCCATTGATGAAAACGTTAATCATCCTAGTCCTTGAATAAGAATTATTCTGCCGACTATAATGCACATGTGTCGAATCAGGAGACAGGGAATCAACAAACCTCTGAAACCAGTCCACCAAGAAACCAGACTTCTCTGCTTGTTGAAAAATCCACGTGGTGTCAACTCCGCCGAATCCCATCCCCTTTTTCCCTCTCAGCATGTACACCTTGCAGCATCCATCGCCATCCAGTAGTCCAGCGCAAAACGCAACACCGTTTTCAACAGTTTGAAGATTGTTCTTTTCAAAGAATTCTTTCCTGGTATCATCTTCTCTCGCCATAGATTGCTTGTCCGGAAAGAACTGTTCAAGGTTGACACAATGCGCTTGAACTGCAACGTAGTTCCATTTCTCACGTCTCAGCACGGAAGGTCTCAGATCACCTTGTCTAAGTATTGCAGCAACATTGTCCGCAATTTCCTCCTCATTCTTCTGAAACGAGTAGCTGACGGTCCGTGCCCTTCCCCTGCCCTTGATTAGTGCACCGTCAGTCAAATACAAGCCAAGAAGGTAGCTCCGCTGCAGCACAGGAATGGAGTCAATATTCATCACAGGATTTATGTTCATCTCAGTTTCTGCTCTCTCCCAAAACGCGCTGCCTATGAACAGCTGTTGATGGGAACTGCATATAAACTCCCGCTTACATATGTGCCGCAGAAATTGGACATATAGACAAAATCCGTAAGACTCAACAGAAGGAAAAGAGATACGAGCAATTCACATCGAAGAACAGATGGTAGTCCGAAATTCCGGTCTGAGGGAATGTTCCATCAAAAGCTTCATGGAGAATATTCTCCCTCAAATTTCCCACCCAAACAGAAGCAGATTGTTCTGATTCTCCTTTTAGCTAATTGTGACTCTTTCAGGGTAAGTGTATATGTTCATTCTGTTCCCTCTAACGAATCCCACGAGAGTTGTGCCAGTTGCCTCGGCTAGCTGGATCCCTGAGCTGAAAGGCGCTGCTAACGAGGCGACCACCGGTATTCCTGTGTAGACTGCCTTGACAACCATGTCGCTAGCCAGTCTGCCAGTACTTACCAAGAAGCTATTCTTCAGGTTGGTTTTTGACTTAAGTCCTTTGCCTATGACTTTGTCAATGGCGATGTGTCTGCTCACATCCTCAGCGCTGCACATTAGGTGTCCTTCTGACTCAAAGAGGGCAGCCGCATGGGTTCCGCCTGTTCTCCTGAAAATCTCACTGAGTTCGTTGAGTTGTCGTATGGCTGACGTGATTATCGTTGACCTTACGGTGAAATTGGACTCGACCCTCGGTAGTTTGAAACCTTTTCTGAGTTTAAGCCACTCCTCTGGAGTGCCGCAAGCGCTAGTGATGACATTCTCAGGTGGATTGGGTATCGAAATGAACTCCATCGTCTGCACATCTACATTGTACTCTTTCTTAGTCACTTTCTTGACTTGGTAGATGGAATTGAGGATCCCTGCCGAGAACAAATACCCTACAGCCGCTTCTTCTTCTAAGCTTGGCGAACAGATGAATGAAGCGACGTGTTTGCCGTTTAAGGAAACAGTCAAAAACGTGTCTACTATTACCTCGTCTTCGGCATCAGACGAAATGCCATCTTTGATTCTCGTTATCTTCATTTTGCGGGTGTTCTTCATCGCTAACCATCCAGATTCGTGATGATGCGCTTCATTTCTTCTTCTTGGCGACTGTTTTCTCAGCCAGTCCTCCCTTCCTCTCGCTCCAATCTCTGCAGAGTCTGATTCCATCGAGTGCGTCAGCGGCGAAGGCATCTGCGCCTATCTTTTTGGCAAAGGATTCCGTTAATGGAGCTCCTCCAACAATCACTTTCACTTTGTCACGAATGCCTGCGTTCTTCAGTTCTTCTATTACTGACTTCATCTTGTCCATCGTCGTTGTTATGAGAGCTGAGAGCCCAACAAAGTCTGCTTTGAACTCCTTTGCTTTCTCAGCAAACTTCTTTGCTGACACATCGTTACCGAGATCATGGACCTCGAAGCCAGCTGCCGTCGCCAGCATTACGAAGAGGTTCTTGCCTATGTCATGTATGTCTCCCTCAACTGTCCCAGCAACTATGATGCCATTACCCCTCTCTTTCTTGCCCGCGAGTAGAGGTTTAACAACATCAAGTCCTGCGTACATGACTTCGCCTGCCACGACGAGTTCTGGCAAAAAGTATTCGTGGCTCTCGTACTTCTTCCCAACTATATCCATTCCCTTTCCAAGGCCTCTGGCAGCTATTTCGTAGGGTGAAACTCCCGCGTTTAGAGTTTCCTTAACGATATCTTTTATGTGTTCGAGATCAAGGTTAGCGACTGCATTTGCAACTTTATCCAAAAGAGCATTCTTTCCCTTATCTGACAATTCGGATTTCCTCCAATAACTCCCACTCAGATTATTTGGTTTTCAGGTGCCTTCGTTTCTGCTCATCGTTTTCCATTCAAATTGCAGTGAATGCCTTATTCCTTACAGGCTTGAGTCTTCGATTCCCGCTCTTGATGGTTCTTTCACTATGAGAACAGGGACGGTTGACCAGCGAAGCACCTTTTCTGCTGTGCTCCCGATCATAACCCTTCTGATCCCAGTGGTTCCTCTTGAACCCATGACTATCAAGTCAGTATTGAGCGCTGAAGCCTCTCTCACTATTGTGTCTGCAGGGTATCCAAAACTAATTTTTTCGCTGGCGACAGCCTTTCCCCTTGTTCTTTGGACGGCCTTTTCAAGGATCTTCTTACCTGCCTCTATGAGCCTATCGCGGATTGCTTTATCCGGTTTCTCGCTCGCGCCAGGTACTTGCCCCAGTTCAGGTACGTTGATGACGTGCAGAAAAATTATCTTTGCACCCAACTTCTGCGCCAATTCAAGAGCTACTTCAATAGCCTTGTCTGACTCCTTAGATCCGTCTAGTGCGACCAAGATGTTCTTGAACGCCATGCAACCAACCACCGAATTGAAAGTCGCTTTACTAGGTACCCTTCTAAACACTCAGAAGATAAAATCATTTCTCACCAATTCTACTATTTAAACCATCAGTCACGAAAACCAGAGGGTACAGGATGGTCGGGAACTGGAATTCAGTTTGAGGAACGGAGAGATAGCTCACAAGCAAGCTAGAAGATCGGCAACAGAAAACCAAACACCTCGCTGGAGGTTGTAGCGGACCTCGCGCGGAAATGGGGGAGGTAGTATCTATCTGCTGAAAAACCCATTAGGGGAGAAAAACACGAGGTCACTCGCCGCCTCCAGCCTACCTTCGGAATACTACATTCACCCACTTCCCTCTGGTTACTATGTGTTGAATTACTTATTAAAAAACTTTTCGGGATTATGTGACAAACGCTCATTGCCACGTTTTCCTGCGATGAACTGACGGATCAATGGGTCGTCTTTGGATTTTTCTTGACATCTGTGACCGAATATTGCGAATCCAGGAACACAATGTAGCCATGATCTCCGTGTTTTCCCTCAATTTTGACAGGCCATCTTTCACTGTGGATTTCTTTCTCAATTACTAGGGTCACCAGTTGATTGCATACCGGGCATCTAAAGAATTTCTTGATCGGAACCATGAGCCTGCTACTCCGTTACGTGAGTTTGACAATCGCAAAGTCGGTGTAGGTCAGTATGAATCAGAATCCAGAAACGGAATCTGGCGATTGACTGCTTGACTAATTCTGTCGCTTCTCATTCATTTAAGGGTAGCGAACTGTTTGGATGGACTGTATAAATACGTATAATGACGTATAAACGGATATGGCGCAGCCGTACTCTCCTGGCAAGGCCTCTGGGTTCCTCGGGGCCTGCGCCAAGACTGACAGAATCACCACCCCATCGGCGACCCGCTTGGGAAAGCATAGGTGGAAGGCCGGAGAAGGCGAGAAGAGAACCATCACAGTAAAGTACCGCCCCTCAGACACCATCCTCAGGTACCTGAAAGACATGAAAGAAGCCCTGACCGAGGCTCTAGCCCAAGCATACGCCTCGGCCAAGAACAACAACCTACTGGTGCCGAACCCTATCGCACTAAGAAGGAAGGTGAAACCGTGGTTCGACTCCCAGTACGACTACGCCAGGCACCACGTCAACCCTCTCTGCAGAACTGCTGTGGCGCTACTAAGGTCGTATAGGAAGAAGCACAGCAAACTGGCTGTACCTGAAATCAGGAGGCTAGCCATGAGGATTGACTCCGAGCTGTTCCGCGTCACGACGAACGGCGACGGAACCGTGACCGTCAGGGTGACCTTGAAGCCCTTCACCTACGAGCACATCACCTTCACTCCAACCCACAGGAAGTGGATCGAGTATGGTAAGGGGAAGGTCAGTGAGATCCTGCTGACTGACCGGAAGCTGTGCATCACCCTCGTCTTGGGGTTTGATGGCGGAAAGCCTCTTGGAGCAAGGTTTACGGGTTCAGACCTCAACTTCACCAGCGTGGACTCTACAGCCTTAAGCCACGACAAGCTGGAGCCTCCCCGCACCTTGCCCCTTGAAAGGATAGTTCAGGTTCAAAACGACTTCTCGAGGAAGCGGAGGAGACTCCAGCTGCACGTCAAGAATCCAGACAAGAGGGCGAGGAAGCTCAGCGAAACGAGGGGCAGGCAGAGAAACAGGGTTAAAGATGAACTCCACAAGCTCTCAACCAGGATCGTCCGAGAGAACCCTGGCACATCCTTCATCTTCGAGGACCTGAAATGCATAAGAAGAAACGGAGAGAAGCGGGAGGCGACGAGCAGCAAGAAGCTGAGGGTGTACCTTAACCGCTGGCCGTACAGAGCGTTTCAGAGGATGGTGGAGTATAAGAGCCGTTGCAGAACGTTGTACGTTAGCCCGAGGGGGACCTCATCGAAGTGTCCCGTCTGCGGTGGAATCTTGGAGCACCCAGCTTGGGCTACAAGCAGATGCAGGAAATGCGGTGTAGACTACGATCGGGACAGGCTCGCCAGCTTGGCGATACTCCAGCGTGGTCTGCGCCTTTGCCGCTATCCGTTTACGGTGAGTGCGGGCGCCTCTTGGCAGCCCTTGAGGAATGAATACCTGTACGCTCCCGGAGAGCGCAATGCTGGGAGAGCGGGTTGGACTGAACAGGCTGCCAACGCACCGAATAGAAAAGTGGTTAATAACTTCCACGAATTTCCACATTTCTAGAAACGGTTTTCTCAATCTCCATTATTATCTTCTGAATCGTTTCCTTTGGTTTAGCTTCCCCGTTAGGAATTCTAATCAAGTTGAGTGATTGGTTCGTTTTAGCATCTCTGAACGCTCTCTCGTAGCCCTCCAAGACATTGGTAATGTATGCCTCGTCTCCTTCATTCCATCTTCTGAGATTCTTCCTACGACCCGACGTAAGCCTGGTTGTAGCGCTCTCGAGCGACATTTCTAGGTAGAATATAACGTCTTCTTCCCATTCGACGCTACAGTACAAATCTCTGATTGTCTTGTAGTCATCTGGTGAGCACAGTGCGTGGGAGTATGCTAGGACGCATATTGGGCTTCTGTCGCAGACAATGATTGTTTTATCGTTATCGTATTTCCTGATCAATTTGTTTCTTTCTAGCATTTGGCGGAGATACCAAAGCTCTGCCCTAAAAGCTATCTGAAGGTCTTTTGATCCAAACGAGTATGGTGGACGACCTCTTCTCTCTGGCATAAAGACCCAGCCGCGTTCTCCATCGTGTAGCGCTCTTAGAGTGTTGTACAATGTTGTCTTTCCTGATCCATGAACCCCGGTGATGGAAAAAACCTTTCGCCCCATCCTAGCTTCTGCCTCCGCCGCTTTTTATTTTTGATGTTTGACTTCACTTATAACTCTAGCCTTGACAGGATATTGGATAGATGCGATCTATCGGCTCACTCGAAGGAACGCAGATCACTTGGGGTTATTGATCCTGTGTGAAGTGATGTCGCAACTAGCACTCCGTCAACGCCGATTTCCTCGAGTTCTACTAGGTCGCTGACGTTTCTGACTCCTCCACCTGCTATAACAGGGACTTTCACGGAGTTCACAATGGACTCAGCCATAGTTCTATCGACTCCTGATTCGCTGCCAACCTTCGTTAACTCGAGCACAATCAGCTCTGAAACTCCACTTTCCTCAAGCATCTTGGCTATTGCCACTGGGGGTTTTGTTCTAAGCTCAGTTGATTTGCTGAGAACTCTTCGATCCTTCAAGTCAAGGCTTGATATGATGTAATTGCTTCCCAGCTCATCGATTATTAATGATAACGTGTTCAGATCTTGCAGAGTTTCTGTTGCTACAATGATCTTCGATGCGCCTGCATCTCTTAGTCTTTGAGCAGCCCCAACACTGTTAATGCCTGCGTCAACCATTATCTTCATTGGAGTTGCCCTGCTGATCCTCATTATGTCATCTGTAGCTATGTCTTTTCCGAGGATTGCATCCAAGTCGGCAACATAAAGTTCTTTGAACTTAAATTCACTGCGAAATGCTTTTGCTATTTCAACTGGTTGGGCTGTGTTAGACAGAACGCTCTCGACAGGGCGATATTCATCTCTCACGCCTTTCCTCGCGTGAACTACTACTCCGCCAAGTAAGTCCATTACAGGTATTATTCTCAATGAGCGCCATCCCCTCCTGAAGCGAACTAGATCTTCGCTCGCTTCAAAGAGAAGTTGAGTGTCTAACACTTCTTCACTTATAAGGAATCAACATACTCTTGCTTTATAACATTAACAATTATTATAGCACTTGCATATAACGTGGATGGGGGCACGCCTTTCATTGACCGAGTACCCTTCGCTTGACCCAGTTTGCAGAGTTGAGCCTTCCAGTTACATCAGCAGAAGGGATCTGAACGAACCTTGCAGCCTTACATCAGGCGGGACATTGGCTTTCGGCAAAGTCGATTTACTTAGTTTTGTCCACGAGCACGGAACGCGTTGCTACATTGTTGATCTTAAACAGGTCACTAGAAACGCCAAGCGCCTCACCGAATCATTCAAAGGATACCCTGGTAAGTTTCGTCCCTTCTATGCTGTTAAAGCAAACTCCAATGAGAGCATCGTTAGTAGAATTGTAGAAGAAGGGTATGGGATCGAGGTAACTAACATTCATGAACTTCTCTTCGCCGTCAAAACTCTCAAAGGAACCAGACGAGAGAAGACGGAGGTCAGTATTATCTGCAACGGTGTTTCCAAGAACCATGCGCAGCGCCCCTACAAAGAGACTTTGATTGAGACCGCTTTTAACCTTCAGTCAAAGAAGGGTTATGATATCATCGTAAATCTCTCCTCAGTTGAAGAAGTCAGATTTGCAAACAGAATTGCGGGCAAAATCGGAGGGGATCTGCGCGTGGGGCTTCGGATAAACCCAGGCATAACCCCAAAGACATCAGAAGATTTGGCAACTGGAGCTGGCTACTCAAGATTTGGAATCCCAATTGAACACCTTGAGAATGCTGTCGAGGAAATCAAGGACTCCAAGGGTCTGATGAAAGTCGCGCAACTGCATTGCCATATAGGATCTCAGATTGCTAATGTTAACGCAATATGCGGAACTTATGGTAACAGCAAAGCTAGCATTCGAGGAGAGATCCCCATTTTATGTTCAAAGGTAATTGAACTAGAAGAGAGATTCGGAGTCCACGTAGACCAAGTGAACATAGGGGGAGGAATTGCGGTAAAGTATGTCAAGACAAAGCCAGCGAACATGGAGGAGTATGGGGAATTCTGGCCCAATTACGATGTCGAAGAATATGCATCGAAGGTCTCAAACACGTTCAGGACGATCCATGACAAAGAAGGGTTAGAATATCCAGAACTGTGCATCGAGCCTGGCAGGTGGCTCACAGCTAACACCACGGCGCTTCTACTTGCAGTGACAGATGTGTTTGATGTGCAGGACAAGTATAGAGAGTCGCTCAAGGGATCAGGCAAGTGGATCATCACCGATGGAAGCGCCATGACGGATGCGCATGATGCAGTTCTCTTGCAGCAATGGTTTGAGATAGTAAACGTTTCAAAAATCGGCAGACCGTTAGAAGTTCCGTACAATATTGGTGGCATAGCTTGTGATTCAGGGGATGTATTTGCTTGGGGGCGTGATCGCACCGGACCAAGAATGCTGCCTAAAACGGATAAGAGGGATATTCTAATGGTACTTGATGTTGGTGCATATCAGCAAGCACTTGCGAGCAACTATAATATGTTGCCAACTGCGCCTGCTTTCAATGCTAGTGAACCCTGAACTTCGAAAACAAAAAGGCAGCGCTTGATGGCCGGACTCGATTACTTCGAGTGATTTCCCGAACCTTCAGTTGTGCTGTTCTTGCTTGACCCGCCATTTGCAGTCTTAGGACTAGCGTCTGGCCCAAGCATACCGCTTGGAACAGGTATCTGCAGCGATGGAAATTGCTTCTTCGCTACTTTCGCTATATCCTTCACCAGAGAAGCGTAGTCACCCTTCTTGACCTTGTCTATTGGTTTCACTTCTTTCTTACACTTAACCATGACCTCTTTTGTTGCCTTCAGGCCAGACCCTGTCAGGACACAAACGATCTTGTCAGATTTATCGATAGCATAGGTCTCCCTAAGTTTTCCAATTGCGGCCAGGGTTGTTGCGGATGTGGGCTCTACGAACACACCTTCCTTCCCAGCAAGCAGTTCCATGTATTCGATTACTTCCAAGTCATCTACAGCCACCGCTATGCCATTTGATTCTCTCAACGCACGCAAAGCTTTTGTAGCGTCATAACAGTCCTTTGCCACAATGCCTTCCGCTATAGAGTCTGGTGGGTTCTCCACTCTGATTGAGACATCCTTCTTCTGCTCGAATGCTTTTGCTATCGGGTCTCCTCCCTTCACTTGAACGCAAATCAGTTTAGGTAACTTGGTTGTGACACCCAAATCATGCATTTCCTTGAAGCCCTTCCAAATCCCTGCAAGGTTACTTCCATTACCTGTCGGGATTACGACCCAGTCAGGTATTTCCATTAGGCTTCTGTATATTTCATATGCTTCAGTCTTATCTCCTTCCACCCTGTATGGGTTAAGCGCTGCGTTGCAGTCGTTATAGTATCTGTATGTCATGCTTACAAGCTTCAGAATCTGGTCGTCCCCAACATTGTTTGGGTCTCTGTTAATGAGCTCCCACACGTCTTCTAAGATCCCATCCACAGCGATGAGCTCTGCGTCGAATATACCTATCTGCGTCATCTTTTCGGGGGAAGCACTGCTTGGCGTGAAAACTAGGCACTTTAGACCAGCTCTTGAAGCATAAGCAGCCAATGATCCTGCAGCATTTCCTGAGGATATGCACGTTACCCCAGTAGCTCCAACCTCAAGTGCCCGGGTAGCACAAACGGATGATTCTCGGTCTTTGAATGATCCGGTTGGGTTAGCTCCTTCATATTTTAGGTAGAGGTTAGAGACATCAAGTTCTTGGCATATTCGTTGGCAGGTGTAGAGAGGGGTGTCTCCCTCACCTAAGCACACTGGTTGATGCCAGATCGGTAGTAGATCCTTGAAGCCCCACATTGTGTCAATTGAAAAGTTGAAGTCAAAAAGTTTCTTGAGATCCACATGCTCAGCGATCTCGTCATAATCATAAACTACATCCAGTGACCCGTATATCCACTTGTGAAGGTCCACGCACTTCGGACACATCAACTTGTTGTTGAGCCGCGGATCTTCCCCATTCCGAGGGATATCGTACTCTTCCCCACAGTAGATGCACTTGAGTTTCTTCGCAAACATCTCAGATCAATTCAACTTCAGTAGTCACGTTTCTTTTAAGCATTTCTGATCACAGCACAAAATCGCAATACGGACTAGCGAAAGAAGCAACAACGAAACAAAATCAACTTTCGATCACTAGAGGAATTTCATTTGGTAATCTAGAAACCGAAGCGACGAAAATCCGTTTCGTTCAGAACAAATAGATCCGTCGCAACTGCAATAGGATTGCAGAAAAAAAGAAGAAGGAAATCAGATTGCGAGAAAACTAGAGTTTGCTTCCGCATGAGCCACAGAATTTGAACCCTTGAGGCAAGTTCTTTGCTCCACACTTCGGACAAGTTCTAATTGGTTGACCCCAAGGCAGTTCTGGAGATTCCCCACCTGCCAATTTCTCTCTGAAACCCATGTAGTCGGCAGGTCTCTTCTCGACAAAGGCTTGCATTCCCTCCGTGGCCTCAGCGGATCCCATGTGCAGAGCGAGCCAGTCCCTAGCATGTTGAATAGTGTTGTTCCAAACGAAATCCTTCCAGAAGTTCACCTGAACCTTGGTATACCTCAAGCATTCAGGGAACTTGTTAAGGATCTTATCAGCCACCTCCTCAACGGCTTCATCAAGCTGTGAGTATGGTACAACCTTGTTTACAAGTCCCCACTGCTCAGCAGTCTTTGCATCAACTTCGTCGGTGGTGTAGAGCATCCATCTTGCTCTTCTGTCCCCAATAAGAACAGGGAGCCACTGTGTTGCTCCCCCTGCTGCCACGCTCCCGACTCTAACGCCAACCTGCAGGAACTTTGCATTCTCGGAGGCTACGGAGAGATCGCAAGCTTGGTGAAGTTCATTCCCTCCTCCAGCTGCGATGCCATTGACTCTGGCTATCACTGGTACCCTGCAGCATCTGATACTCGTAACAGCTTTGTCGAAAGTAACCATGTAGTTCCAGTAGCGGTGCGGTGCCTTCTGGTAGACTGTTGAATATTCTTTGACATCTCCGCCCGTGCAAAAGGCCTTATCTCCCGCACCTGTAAGAATGGCCACACCGATCGCGTCGTTATCTGAAACGTCGTCGAAAGCTTGGGCTATTTCTCTCAACGTTGTTGTGCTGTACGCGTTATAGACCTGAGGACGGTTTATGGTTATCTTGGCAACCATATCACTCTTCTCATAGATGATCTCTTTGAAATCGTACTCCACTTCTCGCTTCTTTTCGCTACTAGCATTCATTTCAGATCTCTAACTCCTCAACCGAATAATCAGTTCTCTTGTACTGTATGGTTATGATGCATTCTCATTATTCCTTAAATAGTAGTAGCTTATAATCATGAATCTGACCTGTTCTCGCTTCCAGCTCAGGAGGGAGTCGGAGGCTATCTGTTGGGAGAAGGTGTGCGCATGAAGTTACAGGAACTAAAGAAGATAACCGTCTTGGGCGCAGGAATAATGGGGTCAGGAATAACTGAAGTTTTTGCAAGAGGGAATTTCAAAGTCTATATGACTGATCTAACAAATGAATTAGTGAGCAAGGGGCTTGAAAAGATCAAGGCAAGCTTGGCGAAGGCAACTGAGAAAGGAAAAATCACCAAGGAGAATGCCAATGCTACGCTCGCAAACATAAAGGTCACAACGGACATGAGAGAAGCTTGCAGAGACACCTACTTGGTTATTGAAGCGACGCCAGAGGAACTCGAACTGAAGAAGAGAATCTTCAAGCAGCTGGATGATCTTTGCCCGCGGGAAGCGATTTTTGCAACAAACACTTCGGGCATCATGGTCACAGACATCGCGGCAGCTACCAGCAAACCAGAGTTAGTAATTGGACTCCATTTCTTTAACCCTGCACCAGTAATGAAATTGGTCGAATTAGTGCGAGGAAGTCTCACATCCGATGAGACATACGATCTCATGGTGGAGTTTTGCACGAAACTCGGCAAAGTGCCAATACCAGTGAATGATTCACCTGGATTCTTTACAACGAGGTACGTAGCAAGCTGTATCACAGAAGCCATCAGACTGTTTGAACAGGGAGTTGCAAAAATCAAGGACATCGATACGATGAGCAAGCTTGCATTCAATTGGCCTTTAGGCCCAATCGAGCTAGGGGATTTCATTGGACTTGATACGCTTCTCCACATATCCGAGTACCTTTATGGCGAGATAGGGGACCCTCGGTACGCTCCACCACTAACCCTCAAGAAACTCGTAAAGTCCGGTTTCATAGGAAACCCAAAAATGAAGGCAGGAAGCAAGGGAGGATTCTACGAGTATTATAATATACCAAGACAGTAGAAGACTCAACTTTGGAGTCGCTTCTGTCCGTTACCTTTTCCCGATTACGTGAACTCAGAACACGAGTAATTCTCTTAGAAGATGTCTGTGCTACTTCATGATCTTCTTAAGAAAATCCAATACTGCCTTGTTGAATTCGTCTGCCTTCTCGATGATCGACATATGTCGCCCCTTTGACATAATCAGTAGTCTCGCCCCTTTGATGCGCTCCGCGAGATCTCTTGCTGCGCTCAGCGGTATTACTTGATCGTCTTCTCCATTAGCAACTAGTGTCGGCGCCTTGAGTTCCTTCAACCTTTTCCTTACATCGAACTTGAGCAGTCCTTGGGCGGCACGAAAAGTTGCTGAAGGATCCCGAGCATCCGAAATCTTGATTGCCCTCTCGACGACATCTGGATGATCTTTGATGAAGTTGGGAGTGAAATTGAACTCCATTGTTGCCTTAGCTAACTCTTCACCCGTCATCTTCTGACTCATTGAAGCCATCTCTAGTCCTGCCTTGATAGCCTCCTCACTCAAACCAGGTTGGGTGTCAGCGAGAACCAATGCTTCAACCATGTCAGGATGGTCTAACGCAAATTGCATGACTACCATTCCGCCCATTGAAACGCCAAAGAAAACGCCTTTACTCAACTTGAGTTTCCTCACAAACTGGGCCAAGTCTTCGGAGAACATTTTGATATCGTAGGGCCCAGACCACTTGTCAGATTCTCCGTGATCGCGCATTTCGACCGCCACAACGTGATAGAACTTTGAGAAAAATGGGATCTGCATAACCCAGTCAAATACGGTTCCACCCATGCCATGAACAAAAACTATTGGGCTACCTTTGCCAGATTCTTCATAGTGGAGTTTCACGCCGTTGACATCGATCTTAGGCATTGTATCTGCATCCTTCTTAATTCATTCATTATCCCGACAGCATCTCTCAGCATACTTGAGTAGTTGGAGTTCTTGCTTCAGGTGTGACAAACTTTTCTAATATAACTTCGTCTCTGACAGGTATACCCTCCCATCCAGAGATCTCTGTTCCGTGATGCTCAACCAATACGCCTAGTTTGACTTTTGCTATCCTAAATCCAAGTTTCTGGTAGAGCGCAAGAGCCGGAATGTTATCATTACTCGTTCTGACAGTTACTCTGTCGGCTTTCATTGTTCGAGCTAGCTCCTCGGCATGTTTCACGAGAAGGCTAGCGTTACCTTTCCTTCTTTCGCTTTCCGCTATCGCTAAACCACTTATCTCTGCAACCTCTCCATTCTTCATGCTTCTCAAAGCAAAGAACCCAATTGTACTTCCATGCTTCTGGGCAAGGTAGACCCTGTCGTGTCTTATCATCTCGTCAATCTCATCTTCCTCGCTTCCTGTCATTGAGGCGCACTTGCTGACGTCATCAATCTCTTTCTGCTTGCCGACTAGCTTAATAACTAGGCCATCTGCTTTCGCCATTTCAGGTAACCTCACAAATCATGGGATGTCTGAAATCCGCAAGAGCTCATTTGCAGTTCAGTCGTAGCTACAGCATTTCATAATGGACAGCGTCGTTCGCTGACCATTGGGTACAAACAAGATCAATTAGAATCTGTTCGCGCGTTATCACATTGCTTATTTAGGTGTAAGGTATATTTATAAAAAGGATGATGGGCCACTTTGACGCGGAACGGAGGAAGCCCCCTTATGGAGTCCATAACGAATGAACTTGTCGAATCAGGGCTAACCGAGAAAGAAGCGCAGATCTACCTTGAGCTAAACAGACTAGGACCAAGCAAGGCTAGCGCTGTGGCTGACTCACTCAAATTCGATCGAATGGACGCTTATCGAACACTGGAAAAACTTGAGCAGAGAAACCTTGTGAAGAGAACCCTCGAGAAGCCCATGAGGTTTGTCGCGGTTCCTCTAGAGAAAGGATTCGATATACTAATGCAGGAACAGAGGAACAAGATCACCAAGATAGAGCGAAGCAAAGAAGCCGTGCTTCAGCTGTGGAGATCTATCCCGCCTGGAAAAGTTGAGGTACAACCAACTCTTAGACTAATACATGGCGCTCAAAGAGTTTACAACGTTCTCGGTGAAATCTTCCAGGAACCAAGGAAAGAAGTGTCCTTGGTGACCACCAGACGTGGAGTGGTCTTGCAGGTGCTAAATGGCGTCGATGATTCACTTGAGGAACTTGTGAAGAAGAATAAGACTAAGGTTAGAATGATCTGTGAGATTGACCAGGCGAACATCAGATCAGTTAGGAGATTCATGGAGTTTGCCGAGGTAAGACACCTCAAAGTTGAGAACCCCTCCAGCTTCATTGTAGTAGATGACAAAGAAGTCATAATCCAACTAGTTCTAGGTAGCTCTATAGGGCTTCCAGCTGAACGCGACGCCGCCTTGTGGACTGACAGCAAGGATTTTGTTTTGTCTCAGACGGAGTTCTTTGAATTGATGTGGAGCGGGGCACTCGATGCCAAAGGCAGGATTGGAGAGATTGAAACAGGAAAACCTGCAGGACGCATACGCATTAATCTGTCACAAAACGAACTCTATGAGAAGCTCTTGAAGCTTGTCAACCACATAGGTGAGAACCAGCTGAGATTCGGAACAGAGTTGAAGTCCATCTTTCACGCATTAGATTTCCTTGGGATAAATCTCAGAGAGCAATTCAAAGGTATAGGCAGACAAATCGGCATGGACGTTGCGCATAGTTTTAAGGCAAAGACCCAAGCAGCCTTAATGAAGGAAGTAACTGAGTATTGGAGCACACATGGTTTGGGCAGGATGAGCCTGACTCAGGAGAATGGTGCAATGACGATAATTGTGGATGAGTGCTTAGAATGTAAAGATTCTCCAAACGTCGGGGACACGCTTTGCACGCTGGATGAAGGGCTGATTGAAGGTATATTGGAAGAAAAACTGAAAGTTGACGCAGATGTTCATGAAGTTGAATGCTATGGAACTGGGCATGACCACTGTAAGTTCATAGTGAAGATAGCAGAGAAATCAAAGTGAAGAGGAAGCCTTAGTTATCTTCATTCTTTCCCGAAGCACTATGTGAATCGGGAATAGTGCTGTGATTCTGGCAAAGCTCCTGCTATGAAGTCGTATATGCAATTGACTTTCCGGAGGCGTTGTTCAGTTTATGATGAACCTATTCTACGTTTGCATCGATGGTATGGGTGACCGTCCGATTGCTGAACTTGGTGGAAAAACTCCACTTGAAGCAGCTTTTACTCCTAACTTGGATGGTCTGGCCAGGAATGGGAAGGTAGGCTTGATGTACACGGTTAGAAAGGGGGTTGCACCCGAGAGTGATGTTGGTGTCATCTCAATACTCGGCTACGACCCATTCAAGTACCATACTAGTAGAGGACCAATAGAGTCATTCGGTGCTGGGTTAACAGTTAATGAAGGAGACCTAGCTCTGCTC